>CANEVK010000226.1 GCA_947442115.1 Bacteriovoracaceae bacterium
CAAGTGAGCTGAAAACAGACGATGAGTGAAATAATTCTTGAAATTCTTTTCATTAAGACTCTCCACTCTCAAATAAGAGTAAAACTTTAATATATACCTGATTATCTTAATCGGTCTTCTGGGTGTAAACATTAAGACTTTTTTAATATTCGAGATATCCAGAAGTTAGCTTAAAAATAAGCGACTTTTCATCATGCTTTCGGCCCATCGCCGCCAAAAATATAAGACTCTCAAAAAGAATCTGAATTCAATGTGCTTATTTTTATTGAAAAAACTTATAGGTAAATTTCTCAAACTAAATGATCAAAGGTTCATTAAAAAGGACTCGTAGGAGGAAGAGGCTTTAATTTACAGATTAGACTTATCACATTATATTCATTCATCTCTGCTCATCTGATCTTGCCGGATTGGAACCCCTGTCGGTAAATAAAAAAAATTACCTACTATTCACAGCAGTATTAAACTCTTACGCCTTAAATTTTGAGACTTGGATTTAAAATGAACCCACCTAAGCCGCGCTGCACATTCGCCATTATCTCCCACCCCGATGCGGGTAAAACCACCATGACGGAAAAACTATTATGGTTTGGTGGTGTCGTACGCGAGGCCGGGATGGTGAAATCCAAGACTGGTGACTATGCGAAGTCCGACTGGATGGAACTTGAAAAACAACGGGGAATTTCCATTACCTCTTCCGTGATGAGCTTTGAGTACAACGACCGGGCCCTACACCTCCTCGATACTCCCGGACACAAAGACTTCTCTGAAGATACCTACCGAACCTTAACAGCTGTGGAATCAGTGCTGATGATGATTGATTCGGCCAAAGGTGTGGAAGCACAGACCATTAAACTCATGGAAGTCTGTCGGATGAGAGATACTCCGATTGTGACTTTTATGAATAAATTTGACCGTGAGGCGATGGATCCCTTTGCTCTCTTGGATAATATTGAAAGCATCTTGAAAATTCAGTGCGTACCGATGACCTGGCCCGTGGGAAATGGAGTCGATTTTAAAGGCGTCTACGATTTTAAAACCAAACAAATTTTAAGTTTTAAAGACTCAAAAGATCCTTTCACTCCAAGCTATGTGGATGCCTCTGATTTAAACTCTAAAAGCTTAAAAGAAGCGATTGGTGAGCCCTTAGTTGAGAAATTAAAAGAAGAGCTGGAAATGGTTGAGACCCTCATCCCGGCCTTCTCCATGGATGAATACCAAGCAGGGATTCAAACACCGGTCTTTTTTGGATCAGCTCTTAAAAACTTTGGAGTCAAAGAAACTCTAGATCTCATCACAGAAATTGCTCCAACTCCTAAGCCACGAGAAGCTGTGCTTGCTCCTTATGATGCAAGTGCTGGAAAGATAACAATAGAACCAACTGATTCAGAGTTTACTGGCTTTATCTTTAAAATTCAGGCGAACATGGATCCAAAACACCGCGATAGAATTTCATTTATGCGCGTGTGTTCTGGAAAATTTAATCGAAATGATAAAATTTTTCATATTCGATCTGGTAAAGAAATCAGAATCGCTACTCCCCTCATCTTCCAGGCCAGAGATAGAGATATTGCAGAAGAAGCTCTCGCAGGAGACATCATTGGTCTATATGATACGGGAAAATATCAAATCGGTGATACCTTCAGCATGGGAAAAAAAATGATCCGCTACACAGGGATCCCTAGCTTTTCCCCTGAACTCTTTATGCGAGTAACGGCCAAAGACCCTATGAAGGCCAAGCATCTTGAAAAAGGACTCGCCCAGCTTTCTGAAGAAGGGGCCACACAGTTATTCATTAGACGTCATACCAACGAAAAAATGCTTGGTGCTGTTGGAGCTCTTCAATTTGAAGTGGTTAAATTTAGACTTGAGGATGAGTACTCAGTTGAGGCCACCTATGAATCTGTCTCTTGGGCCGGTGTCCGATGGCTCAAATTTCCAGATAAAAAAGCTGAAGAAAAATTTGCCCAAGATTACTCATCAGTGATTATGGAAGATAAAGAAAAAAGACTTTGCTTTGCTGTCAGAACAGAGTGGGATCTCAAACTTGCGATGGAAAAAAACCCCGACGTCCATTTTTATAAAAACTCAGACTACATAGAATAAAAAAAGGGCCAGTAAAACTGGCCCTTCTTTTTAGACGGGAAATAACCAAAAATCTTATTGAACTGAAGGCTTAAACCAACAACGTGGTCTTAAACCAGAATCATGTCCTAGTGAACCATGACAAGTTCCAGAAACCTCTGAATCTTGCTCAACATCTTCATTAATGCTCACATCACAAAGAGAGCCTTGAAAATATGTATCCATACGACATTGAGTCGCCGGGTGATTATCATTTGTGACTGATACAACTGTGCGGTCTGGAGTATCAAACTTAGCAGGAGTTGACTGGTTTCTTAAAGCAGCAAAAAGTCTTGCTACAGAATCACCGGCCATACCACCACGGATACAGATGGCACGATCTTCTTCAGAAGCAAATGCTTTTGAACAAGCTTCAGAAAGAGCCATAGGAATTTCCATCTTAGAAATAATGGCTTTATTGTCATCATTCAAGAAAGCGCGACGAAGACACTTCAAGTTAGCAAAGTAATCAGACTGACCTTCATTAGACGCCCAAGAATTTGAGTAGTATCCAACTTTCTTAGGAGCTCCACCGATGTGGTGACCAATCTCATGACAAACAACAAGAGCAAAACCATCTGCAGTGATTGTTTCATGACGAGCTAAACCACCAAACATGGCGACTTTCCACTCACTACCAACTCTTTGTGCATAGGCGTTTACAGTAGCATCAGTCCAACCACGAGAAACTTTAAGAGTTCCACCTTGCTGAGCTACGATTGGAGCGTAGATTGATTCAACTTTCGTAATAACGTCGTTGAACTCTTGCTCAGATAGACCACCAAATCTTTTGGCATCTACTGAAATTTTTAGATTATTATCCGGAAGAAACCCCTCTTTTCCGTCTTCTGTACAAGACCAAGCGGGTGCCGAAACGGCAATAGCAGCAACTAGCAATCCTTGCTTTAAGCTTTTCATTGGTACTCCTTATCCATGTGTCCAAGCTAATAATAATTATTGTGACAGGTTTTAAATTCTCGTCCACGACAAGTCTTTGAAGTAAGAAATTGTTGGTTGGAGTGGATTAGTCAGAAAAAAAAAGAAACTAAAGTACTAAATACCACACATATAAAGTGATAAAGGAAACTGGGATGCCTACTCCCACCATAAGGCCTGCTAGACGAGGATGAAGATCATGGGAAGTAGCAAGAATACTGGCGGTTAGCATCGAGGCCATAGCAGCTTCCATGACAGCAACCTTAAATAATTCTTGCGGTATACCAAGAAGTTTAAAAATAAGAAAAATTAAACTCGGAGCAAAAATAAGCTTATATAAAAGGCCCCAACTCAAAGGCTTCCAATCATGAAGAATATTTTTGGGTTTAAGTTGAAGGCCCACACTCAAGAGCGCCATGGGGGCGAGCATAGACGAAAGCCGCTCTAAAATTACCAGCATCATGCCCGAAGGTGGACATTGAAGAAAATTCAAGGCGAGAGCAAAACTAAAAGAAACAAAGGGTGGGAAAACGAGCACTCGCTTAAGAAGCTCTCTCTTTGGAACTCGACCATGGGAATAATATCCAGCAATGGCAAGCCCCACAGTAGAGCAGGCCAGAAAAGTACCGGCCTGATCAAGTAAGACAGCATACCTTAATGAGTTTAATCCGAAGGCAGATTCAATAATAGGAAAACCTACAAAGGCCGTATTACCTAAACCTGCAGTTAAAATCAGGCATCCAATTGTACTTGCGGGCCAGGAAAAAGCTTTGCCCAAAAAATTGAAAAAGAAAAAGGCGACAAATAAAATAATCCACGCCACAAAACACAGTGAGATGAGGGAGAGATCCCAAGTTAATTTGGGGATCGTCAGAAGTGTCAGAGAGGGTAAACAAATATAAAGAATGATGGTATTTAAAGTGAGAACAGAATCCTTGGGGAGAGTTTTTACTCTTTGCAAAAGGACACCAAGAACGAGGCATGAAATCAGTATAGATAAATTTGACATAAATTCATTGTAGCATTTTATTTGATTCATGCGAAAATTCAACAATGCTCGATTTAAGTTTTTTCGTCGATACCTATTACGCCTATGATTTTAACCGCCCTAGGGAGGAGAGGGTTTTCACCACTCAACCCACAAAACATGACTCCCCCTCCATAAATCTTGCCTATGTCGATTGGAAATTAAACCAGGATAAAATAAGATCTCGTCTGGCGTTTCACGCCGGTGACTCGGTAGAGAGGAATGCCATCACAGAACCGGGCGCGGAAAAATATATTCAAGAAAGTTATGTGGGATTTAAGATAGGCGAACAAACTTGGATTGATGGCGGAATCTTCTATGGCCATATCGGTGCCGAGGCTTGGGTCTCAAAAGATAACTGGACCTATACACGTGCCTTAAATCTAGATTACGTCCCCTACTATTCAACTGGTCTCAGGCTCCAGCATCAGTTGAATAACAACGAGAGCTTTCAATTTCAGATTATCAATGGATGGCAGAATATTTCCGAAAACAATTCGGCCAAGTCAGTTGGAATGCAATACAAGAATGCACTTTCAGAGAAAGTCACTTTTATCTACAATAACTTTTTTGGAGATGAACAAGTCGTATCCACGAGACCTCGTTTTCGTGGTTATCACAATTTTATTCTTGAAAATAAAACGAATGAGCTCTGGCAATTTTTATATGCAATTGATTTTGGTCATCAGTCTCAGCAAGATAATACCGGTGTTAACGGATGGCATGCGATTACTGGAACAGTCAGAAGAATTATTGATTTTAATCGAAGCCTTGCATTAAGGCTTGAGCAGTATCATGATCATCATGAATCAAATGTGAAAACAAAGTTAGGGCGTGGATTTGTCGTTGAAAATGCATCTCTTAATTATG
>CANEVK010000227.1 GCA_947442115.1 Bacteriovoracaceae bacterium
CAGAATTTGTTCAAATTTGTTCTAAAACAATAAAGACTTTCGTCTCTATGCCGTCTTCCTGTACCGAAGTACTAAAACTTACGGAAGACTAGGCAATTGAACGGGTTCCATTCTCATCTCATCTTGAAACCCGAAGGTTTCAAAACTTTTAATCGTTATTCAGTTGTCAAAGAGCTTAGCGTTTTATCACTCGAGTTTTACTTGTTCAAGATCTTTTTTAAAAAATCTTTTGCAAATATTTTAAGAGTTGGTGGAGATGACAAGGATCGAACTTGCGACATCCAGCTTGCAAAGCTGGCGCTCTCCCAACTGAGCTACACCCCCACTCATAAAATCGCGAGTTGCCAATTTAGTGGATCACCTAAGGTAATGTCAATGGGGGAAAAAATTATTTTTTTATTTTTTATAAAAAAGCTTCCAAATAAAAAAGGGTCCCATAAGGACCCTTTTTTATTGAATTAATTATTAAGCGGGAACGGTTTCGGACTTGTGTCAAATCCAAACTCTTGAACTAGTTTTCTTACGGCCCTGATCTGTTTTTTTGGATCATTATCAAGAACACCTTCAACGGCCGGAATCAATTTACCACTTCCATCATCCCAAAAAGCTGGCATGCTCGTGTAAGGGATAAAGGATTGAGGATTAGCAATCCAAGCTTCCATCCAACTGTCGCGAAGTCTCTTCTTAGCGTAATGAAGATTTGGAGCTTGAGGAGCATCACTTGTAAAACCTAATGAGTGACAAGATGTACATGCAAGATCATTCCAGATTTTTTGAGCAGCTTCTTTCTCACCTGGCTCCCATTCAACTCTTACAGGTGCATCAAATGTATTTTGAGCAGCACCAGCTGTAAAACCATTCACAAGTTTATTAAGTTCATCGGTAGTAAAATTAAATGATGGCATTCTTACTTTTACATAAGGCCTAACTGGATGAACATTTTGTAAGAAATCATAAAGCCAGTCAGTTTTAACTCTCCATCCTTCTTTTGAAAGATATGGAGGTCCATAATTCTGATCATCAAATCCTTCTGAGAGTTTTCCACCGATACCATCTATTTTGTGACACCCGTAACAATTATAGTGATTGGCGACTTTCATCCCTTCTTCATAGAATTTCTCATTGGCATTGAGAATTTTTTGTCCAGCAAGAGGAACCTTATCACTCACCTGACCGAGAAGAACGAGAACAATTGACTCGATCTCTTTATCATTCAGGTAGAAGTTAGGCATTTTGTTAAGATCTTTAAATGGTTTAGGAACACCAACATCCCAAATACTTGGCTGCTTAAGATGCTGAGTTAACCATCCTTGGCGAGTATGCGGAACTTGCTTCTGTTGACCAAAACCAAACTGCTCAACAGGCTTCGATCCTTCTTTTGTGAGCTCAGGACCAATTTGAGGAAGATCCCCCTCGAAACCATTAATATTGTGACATGAGTAACAGCCGTACTTGCTAATAGATCGTTTAGCGAGTTCGATTGTTCTTTCCTCATCAGACATCTTCTCAAGCTTCTTCTTAGCAGCATCAATAGTTTCAAAAGCAGAGAAATAATCTGAGACTAAAATTTCATCTCTGATTTTTTTATCTAGATCAGGAAACTCAAGACCTGCGAATTGAGGGTTTTTGAGATTAAGTAAATATGATGCAATATCATTCGCTTCTTTATCCGTTAAACGGAAAGAAGGCATAATAGTATCTGCTTGATAGTGGGATGGTTTTTTCAACCACGACACTAGCCAGTCTGGATCAACTTTAGAGCCTGTACCAGTGAGATATGTCCCTCGCTTCTGATTGAGGTTATTCCACTTATCATCAATCCCTTCAACCATGTGACATCCCACACAGCCAACAGTCTCAATGAGTTCTTTACCAGCTTCAGGGCTACCACCCGAGTACTTCTGGAATGGTTTGTATTCTCTTGATGTGCGATAGATATATTCGGCCATCGCATTAACTTCCGTCATATTTTTCTTTTTGAATTCAGGAGCCGAATTATTGGCCTGATTAAAATATGAAGGCATTTTTGATTTTGGATTAAATGCTTTTGGAGACCAGATCCAATTTTTAATAAATTCTTTTGAGACTTTTCCAGAAATTTTTTGAAGAGAAGGACCCGGTTTTTTATGATGCTGCCATCCCTCAATTTTATGACATCCATAACAACCATACTGCTCAATTGTCTGACGACCATGATTGAGTTTGTCTGCCATAGGGATACGATCAACGCCTTGGTGACACTTCATACACATACCTTCTGTGTATTGGAGTGGCAGCATTGGTTGTGGAATTTTATGAGGCTCATGCCAATGGTATTTTTCTTTCCATTCGGCAGCTTGCTGAGCATTTTGTGGAATATGCGCAGGAGCATTAAAATCATTCACACGGTCACCCACACCACCGTGACAAGACGTACATCCGAAATCTTTTATTGGGTGAGCGGAATTCACACCAACAGCAAGTGTATCAATCTTAGGGTGTGTCTTGTAGGGATTTGGCTGATCTTCATAACCTGGCTTGTCAGCGAAAACGTGACAAGTTGTACAACGATCGATTTTAGGAGCTTGTTGGAAATAAAAATCGTTAGTGGCATTTTTAATAACATACTGACGAATTTTGATAGTGGGATCAAGATAATCTATGAAAGGAGCATTTCTTAAAGCCCAAATTGGATTTTTTTCAACTGAAGACATCGCCTGAAGCATTCGTTCTTTATCGGCCATTAAATCTTTAAGTTCTTTTTCAGCAGCAGACTTATCAGTAAGAATTAATTTAATTTCAGCTTGAGCAGCAGCTTCGTCTGCAATGAGACCTTTGAGAGCATCCTTACCTGCAACTTCCTTTGCTTTGTAATCATCGAACTTAACTTTTAATTCTTTAGCCTGATCTAAGTGGTTTTCAATGAGAGCATGCTCGTACTTAAACTGAAAAGCAGCAGCTTGAGATCCATTAATCCCGTTGGTCATATTTTGAACGTAAATTTTACGTTGAACCTCAGCTTCTTTTTCTTTTGCTCCATCTAACTTCGATTGCTGTGATGACAAGGCTTTTTCAGCTGATTCAATCTTGGCTTTTGCGTCCTTAAGTTTCTGACCATCAAGAGATCCATCAATCTCTTTAATTTTCTCTTGGATTTTTTGTTGCTCAATATCCAATGCTTTGACTTGGACAGCTTTCCATGGACGGATGTAGTCATCAAAAATCATCCACACTGTGACAAGAAGGAAAGAGACGGATAGAACAGCAAAGATCTTATTGAGAACTTTGGTGTCGTAGGCCATTCCAGGTTCGCGTTTCATTTTATTACCTTATAAAAAAACGATTAGAGGTTAAATTCAAACTCAGGCATTGCAATGATGTACTTTAAATTAATAAACCATCGCAAATACATCTTAATAGGCAAACTCATCATGCTGAGGACAAGAAAGAGCATTAAGTAGTAACGAATGGCCCCCATTCTTTCCATGTAGCTTTTCCCCCATTTTTTATTAATTAACGGAATAAAGCCCACAAGATAAATAAGAGTTACAATAATTCCAAAAATTTCTCTCACAAAAATATTTTTTGGAAGTCCCGTATTGAAAAGCTTAATCCAGAAAATCTCGGAGAGGTTAATATTGTTTTCGGCAACAACTTTATGGAAGTCCCAAAACTCAAAAGGTCCATAGAAAGTCCAGTTTGGACCACGTAGGAAGGTACCAACTTGAATGAGGTAAACCCAGAGAATAAGCCAACCGAAAAGAAAGCTCGTAATAGCAAACTTTCTTTCTTTGAAAGTAAAATAGCCGTTTCCTTTAGGGTTAATATCAATAAAAGGAATGGCAATAAGACCTACAATGATAATTCCTGGAAGAACCACACCTGCCATCCATGGGTCAAAGTACACAAGCATTTCTTGTAGACCAAGGAAGTACCATGGAGCTTTTGCTGGGTTTGGTGCCCAAGTTGGGTTAGCAGGTTCTTCTAGCGGAGCTTTAAAGAAAATGGCCCACACAATAAGAAAAACTGTACAAATAATTCCGCAAAATAACTCTGTGTAAACAAGGTTAGGCCAAGCCCAAACTTTTTCTCTATTTTCAGGAGTCCCCTCAAGTGGTGAACCACCTGCCTCAATCCGCAGGTCATTCTGATGGCCTTTATAGAGTGCAAACCAAGTAGACCAGAAAACGAGAGCATTAAGGATGATAATAGGAATGTTATCAGGAAGTGAAATGATCGAGAAAAAAATAGGATCAGAGACCATCCAAGCAAAAGTTACAAGTGTAAATACGAGCAACCCTATACCAAATTTTTTTGTCCCTACAATATCAATTCTTTTTAAAGAGAAATAAAAAAGAACTATCAATATAGTAAAAGAGTATAAAGGGTCGGATAGATAATTTATCGCTTCTTTAATCATAGTTATTCCATTCCTTCCTTAAAGTGGAGCCGAAATTCCGCCATCTTTACGAACTCTCCAAAAGTGCACAGCAATTAAAACTGCCACAACTAGTGGAATGAACACGCAGTGAAGAATGTAGAATCGGAGCAAAGCTGCCTCACCTACGAAACGTCCACCTAAGAGTTGGAAACGTACATCGTTTTTATCAGACACCATCACGAAGTCACCAATCTTTGCAAGGGCCGCACCCGGACCACCATGACCTGCAAATGGAGTAGCTTTGGCCATGTTGGATCCCACTGTAATCGCCCAAATAGCGAGCTGATCCCACGGGAGAAGATATCCCGTGAAGGAAAGAAGCATTGTGAGAATAAGAAGAACGACTCCTACACCCCAGTTAAATTCACGAGGTGGTTTATAAGAACCAGTCATAAAGACTCGGAACATGTGAATCCAAACCGTAATAACCATTAAGTGAGCTCCCCAACGGTGCAACTCACGCATGATCCCCAATGGTACGTGTTCCCTTAAAC
>CANEVK010000228.1 GCA_947442115.1 Bacteriovoracaceae bacterium
CTGGCTTCCAGACTTTTGAAAAGTCATCTAGGATCGTTATGATGAGATCTATTTCCAGTTGAGCTAGCTTCTTCTTTAAGTTTTTGAGTTGCTCCCAACTTGCTTGCTCTTTCCATTCATTCTTATTGTCACACGTTTTACCAAACCAATACATAGTTAAGCCCTTATCACTTCGAGGGCCTTGAGTGCACACCCCTTATGCTTACTCACCCCTGCTCGCCCCTCTAAAATCAAAGTATCTCCAGGTAAACCACAATCACATGCTCCCAATCGACCGTAATCAGTCGTTAATAAACTAGGTGCCGGATAACTAAAATTATAAGAGCATAAAAAATGTAAAAGTCCTCGCTCCCCCTTCGGAAGAATGTCTAGAGTATGAGGGTTTCTCACAAAGACACGAGAGAAATTTGGAATATGAAGATTTCCTTTCACGCAATCCACATAAGGAATCCCGTGCTCAACCATCCCAAAAAGATCACGTTGGTTCGCTTCGGGAATCCCTAACCGCTCCTGAATAAATTGGCGAAATTCAAATTTCGGAATCTCTTGATCGGCCTTACCCTTCCAGCCTCCGCCCGTTTGAAGCCAGGAGTCTTTGCCCAAATTAATTTTTAAATCATATTTTTGGATCATTTCAAAAAGGAGGGCCGGAAATCCTAAAATACGGGTTGGAATATCCGAAGCCGCAAATCTCTTAAGCGCCTCGAGCACCCCAGACTCATTCAGCTCAAATTGTTGCTTGCTCTCATCCCACTGAATCCCGTAGTAAACTTCATTTTTTCCTGTGAAATTGGTTAAGAGCTCATCCGTAAAGGCCGTTCCCAGATCATTTGCAATCGCCGGATCATAAGTAAAACAGAGATAGTTATATTTTTTGTCACTGGCCATTCCTAGGGCCTGATGAATTGAAAGGGCAAGCTTCTTCACATTCTCTAAACTTTCTTGACTCAAAAATTGTTGCGACTTTTGCCCACCAGTTCCAGAACTGGTTAAAACCAGAGCAAGCTCCTCACGAGGCACGGAGCAAAACTCATGCTCCTTAAAAAGATGCACCATCATTCCTGGAACTTTTTTTAAATCATCTTCAGTCTTGAGCTCATGAGGATGAAATCCCAGTTTATCCCAAAGCCTTCTGGTAAAAAGATGGTGTTCATAGTGAAACAAAGCGTTCTCTTTAAAACTCTCTAAGAAAAGATGAGAGCTCTCCTCGTTTAACTGAAAGGGATCTGAGGCCAGAAGAGCTTGAGTTTTGGGATGGTGAGAGATCATAACTGAAGCAGTTTAGGGTTTAGTGAAGTTCTCTTCCAGGCCTTAAAATATTCTTCTAGATAAACCTGATTGAGTCCTTTGAGCTTCACATTTTGAAAATCAAAAATTTCAAATGATCGACTTAAAACAAGAAAATCATACCGCTGATTATTAATTAATTGGAAGGCAGGAAAAAATCCACAAGGAATAAATTTCGATTTCAAAATACTTTCTAAAATTTTTGGACGATCGGCCCTGACAATCACTTCGATATAGCGAGCACCAGCATCCCTTAAAAGACGATTTGTTTTCAAAAATAACTCAGTAAAATTCAGATTGCCTGGCATTTTCCCGCCAATAATCACACAATAGCCATCCACCGCCGAAAGATGACAGAAGAGTTCAATACTTTGATCAGGTGAAATAATCATTAAGTTTGGTTGATGAAAAGGAAAGAACTCAAATTCCAGTTTTTTCTCTGACTTGAGAGTTCCGTACCTAAAAGCGACAAATTTTGGAGATTGTATCACCTCAAGCTCTCCAGGCATCATCAGAACTTTAGTCGGAGTTTCAGGCACAACTGTATCCAAAGTTCCAAGAGGAACCTCAGAATTGACCACATTATAAAGGGACTCCAGATTATGATGGAGGCGATAGTTTCTAAATCTTTTTTCAAGGGCCGCAGGAGTAATAATCGCCGTCAGACAATGAGTTTCATAATCATTTGTTCTGTGGGCATTAGGAAAAATGCCCAATTTTTTAAAACCCAGCTTTTCCGTGAGAGTCTGAGCTGCCTCATTCACTGTTCTAGTGGTCGAATAAATCACATCTACTCCGGCGGGAGTGTGACTCTTAAGGTATTCGATTCCGTAACCTAGAAGATCCTCCATAACACCTTGACCACGGTATTCATGTCGAACAACAGCACCAAAAGCCTTGGCAATAAGATTTTCTTGGTCGTAACACGCAAGAACTGAAGCGATGACATTTTTTTCTGAATCTTTGGCCAGAAACCAAAAACCTTGGTGGGAATTAATAAAGTTTTTGATCAGGGAAACGTCTTTCATCAAGGGATCAGGATACGTCCCCTCATAAACATCAAAATAGAGTTGCGATATTTGGAAGATATCACTTTCAGTGGCCAGAATTTTTTCCATGGCCCAATATACCTTATTTTGGAATTTCTCGTAGGGGGCATATACCTTTTTACAAGGTATTTGACCTGCCTTAGGCCTCCATAGTAGCTTAGCCTCCCAAATGGCCAAGCAAGAAACACTCCCCACTGGGCTTTATTACCAATTTCCCTTCCTCGATCGGCAGGAACGATCCCGTCTCCTCCATTGGATTGGAACGCTCACCCCCCTTTGGGAAATGCGTTTTTCTGAAAATAATCCACCTCCAGAAGGAGACCAGCAACGCCCTCTTTTAAGACCAGTCTACTGGTTGGGTAACTGGCAGTTTGCTTGCCTTGATTACTACCATCCTCCTCAAGGCATATTAAATCGATGTGTCCAGGCCGAGAAATATCCTAAAGAACTCCAACTCATCGTGGATCGAATTGAATTTATAGCGAAGAAAAGATTTCCACGAAGTTTTATCCCTGAAAAATGGAAACTCAACACCTGTCTTATAAACTTTTACGGAAGTAAGCTAGAGGATGAGCGCTGGGTGGATCGCGCCCGGGTCGGTGAACATAAAGATTTTGAACCAGGCCCAGTTGGATCCCTCTCATTTGGTGATAGGGCCTTCTTTCAATTTGTGAATGGTAAAACTCAACTCGGACAGGAAAATGTTGTCTACTCACAGTGGCTTGAAGACTCATCTCTGCAAATTTTTGGTGGTGATAAATGGAAAAATAAAACCTTTCACAGGGTTCAACGGGTCGAGGATAAAAGAAAAGAAAATCTAGGGCCCAAGATTGAAAATTTTAATACCCGTCGAATTAATTTTACATTTAGATATGTTCCTGAAGAGCATATTATCCCTTTTAAGGACTTACCAGCTCCTCAGAAAGCAGATATTTCTCCCTACATTCAAACCCTCGCCCAAACATCTCGCTTCTATCAAAACCTCATAACCGACTGAAATCAGAAAATAAAAACTAAATTGCTAAAGTTTTCTTAATACCTGACGAAAAGGATCCAAATACTGGATTGCTAGGGGACTTTTATGATAGGCCAGGGCCTATTTATATTCATGATGTTGGTTTTGAGCTTTCAAATCAATGCCGACTCAAACACGAAGCTGGTGAAAAACCTTGAGGAAAGGTTTTCTAGTCTCTCTTCTGGTTCTGCCCTCATCAAAAGCTATCCTCATCACTCACAAAGCTATATTTACGACCAGGCCTTAGCGATCATTGCCTTTTCAAAGGCCAAGAAAAAAAATAAGGCCCAAGAGCTCTTAAGAGGTCTTGAAAAACTTCAACTTCAGGATGGTTCTTTATATTTTTCTTATTATCTTGATGGAACTTCACCTTATCCTATTGAAGGGGATAAGCGTTTTGCCGGTGCCATAGCCTGGGTTGCTATCGCCGCGACCCATTTTCAGGCCGCCTTTGCCTCCAAGGAATTTAAACCTTTCAATGAAAAGATATTAAATTACCTCCAAACTCAAGTTCATAAAATTTCAATTAATGATCAAAGTGTTTGGGCCGTGGCTTTTGCTCCTTCCGATATCAAAGCGACACCATGGAATGAGAAAAAAGTAGCAGCACTTGAACACAATCTTGATGTCTACCGGGCCTTTGTAAATTTTCAAATGATCAACCCTGAAAGAGCTGAGGAATTTAAACCTCTGATTCAAAATGTAGGAGAATTTATTCTTGCTCTCTGGGATACAGACCGTCAGCATTTTTGGTCTGGAGCAAATATTGAAAACGGCCTTATTAATAAAGAAGAACTCTATCTTGATAATCAATCTTGGAGTCTTCTGGCGATGGACGAAGCCTTATTAAAGAAAATTAATCCGCACAAGGCGCTACAGTTTAATTGTAAAAACTTTTTAGTCCAAGATGGAGAGATTGAAGGCTTTATGGATTCGCGTCCTACAAATAGACCATCTCGTTACCAGTTTGTTTGGTCAGAAGGGTCAGCAGGACAAATTCTCGCCATGAAAAAAACTCAACCTCATTTTTCTTGTTCATCAAAAAAAGATGGCGATTTTCTAAAAGAAGTGAAAAAGATGATGACCTCAGATGGTGGGATTGCCTACGCAAGCTCAGCCGAGAATCCTGACTTCACCACCTCTTCATCGGTAGCAGGGACCACATGGTTTTACTTCGCTACTAATAATATCAACCCTTTCCAACCTTGAATACTTTACATTGAGCTTGCCGAACTCAGTTGATTTTGGGATCTTTCGCCAAATTTTCTGAGGAGTTTTCAATGAAGAGTATTCTAATACTGATTGCCTTTCTTTTTGCTTATTCTGCATGGTCAAGTAGTGAGCAATCTTCCATTGAATACCCAGTAAAAAACTATAACTATATTACAGATTTTGAATATCAAAGAGAAGTTCAGGAATCAGACGATTATGTACTCTTGGTTTTTTCTTCAAAAGATTGTCTTGAGCGAACGATTATTGACCGGACATGCTTTCTTTTTGAAAGGAAGCTGGACTATTTTATACCAAGCTTTTCTTCTCACA
>CANEVK010000229.1 GCA_947442115.1 Bacteriovoracaceae bacterium
CAGAAGAAGCGGACTCCAAAAGATTAAATACCCGACAAGAAAGATCTTACTCATAGTCTTTTTTTAAACTTATCGGAAATAAGTTCGATAGGTTTACTATGAAAATGAAAGTCTTTTTGTTTTTATTCATTTCCCTGGCCGGCACCGAGACTTTTGGTAAAAATGCCAGGGGAACGCACTCGCCTCCTCCAGTCATCGGAGATATCCAAGAATTAAACAAGATCCTTTTTTCTGATATGGCCGCTCAAAATCAAGACTTGAAGAGAATAAAATATTTCTTAGTCAACGGTGAGACCAACCTAGCGAAGATGCATCTTTCTAAGATTGCATTTACACAAACAAAACTTAAACCTATCGTTTATCGCTATCTTGGGATATTAAATTTTATGGAGAATGATTTTAATAAATCTCTTGAATATTTAAGCCTCAAAGAACTCCAACAAATTCCGAATTATCAAAAGATCTGCACTCTTAAATTACTCAATCTCATTGTCCTAAACAAAGTAAGAGAACTTAAACAAGAATGGCCGAGATGCCAGGAAGAGAATTTGAATCACTTCAGTCCATCTCACTTCGAATGGTTAAATGTCTTAGTGAATTTAAAGTTGAAGCCTCATGAGGGTGTCACAAAAAAGCCATTCAAAGGAATAAAGCTTGTCGCCTTTGACAATGATCAAATCAAGATGTTCCTGAAGATGGCATTATATCTTAATCAAGAGAAGCTCATTGAAGAACAATTAACCGATTTAACTTTTGAGCAATATGATGATGATGAAATAAGAGAACTTCTGGGCCAGATAAACTTTAGGCTAGGTCAGTTCAAAAAATCCTATCGTTTTGTAGAGGGGTTGGATTCTCCAAATGCTGAAAACATTAAAGGGAATTTATATATTTTGAGAAAGAAATATGAACTGGCCTATGCTCAATTTAAACTTGCTTTACAAAAAAAACAAAATTCACAGAATGCCATGGAAAGAATGCTCCCCCTTGCTTGGTTCCTAGGGGACTGGGAGGAAGGTGCAAAAATTACTGAACGAGTGATTGCGACCCCACAGACTCAAATAAATAAGTTAACTCTGCTTTCAGCTTTTTACTCACAAAAAGGTGATTATGAAAAAGCGAGAAACATTCTAGAATTCATTAATACTAATTCCAGAAAGGGTCAAGAACTTGAAGTGACTCAAATTAACAGTTTTGTAGGATTAATGGAAAATAAACCCAAAGTGGCCAAAAAATATGCTGGACTTAGTTGTGAGCAATACGACCTAGTTAATTGCTGGGTCGCTTTTCAAATGGATCTTTGGGATACATTCCCACTCATCATGAGAAGAGATGAGAAAACACCCTATAAAAAACAGTGGCAAAAACTTGCGAGTGAAAAAATCAATGATCCACTGAAAGAACAAGTTTTTGTTAATCAGCTTGATATTGAAGAACTGGATGATAAATTAATAAAAGTTATTCCAGAAAATAAAGAAATCAACTAATGATTTGTTTTAAATTCTTTACCATCAAAGTGAAAGATCACTTCTTTGTCCTCGTACTTAGTCTTTAAATTAACTGGTCTTTTCCAGATGGCAAAAAGATTCCTGAGAGTTTCGTTGGCAAACCCGACATCCAAATCAACGCCATAGTGCACATGACTCAAAAGGAGTTCTTTACGATTCAGATAATTTCCATTTTCTACTTCAATAATAGGTTGACCAAAATTTGTTAACTGAGAAAGAAGCTTTTGCTTGATCGCCAGAAAATCTTTTGAATCAATCTCAAATCTGCCAGATCGAGGATTATATTTGTAGGTGAAAAGTTGTTGGCGCTCGCAGAATTCTGGAGTCAGGAATTCATCGATAAATGAAATATCATTATGAGATTTACGAACATCGAAAATTTTCTCTCGACCTTTACCTAATTTTGTATCCCAGTTAAGCTTTTCTCGCATGTCAGTACATTCATTATAATCTTTCCCAAACATCCCCCTATCCCATCGATATTCGATATCTCGCATGAGCTCGATTCCAATTTTATACGGATTAATATTTTGTTTAGACATGTACATGACACCGGCATGCTTATCAGCAAAATCGATAATCTCTGATGAATCCAGTGCCTTTTGAGTCATAATAGTCGAGTGCCAGTAACTGGCCCAACCTTCATTCATTATTTTAGTAAGTCTCTGAGGTAAGAAATAATAGGCCTCCTCCCTGAGAATTCCAATAATGTCGGCCTGCCACTCTTCTAGAGGTGCATGTTGAATAAGGTAGCCCAGAAGATCTCTTGTACTGACTTGAGTTCTCTCAGCTGAAATGGGCTCCTCTTCTTCTCTTTTATCGTCTTTTTTCTTGGTTCGGGCCTTGGTGCGCATAAAAGACTTCAAGGCGGCAGATCTGTCATCAATGAGGTATCCCTCATCATCTGATTCAAACTTCTCCTGATCCAAAAGTTCTTTGCGAGATCTTTTAAGGGCGCTGGTCTCAAATAGTTCGTTGATATCTAATAAATTTTCAAGAGAGAGAACCTTATCGATAAAGGTTTCGACGGCATCAGCTCCATACCTTTCCATATAACGACGGATTTTGGTGCCATGATTGGCCATAACATCCATCATTTTACGATTGGTATTTGAAAACCAAGCATTATTTTTAAAAAAATCATTGTGACCATATACGTGGGCCATCACTATTTTTTGATCAACCCAGTTATTGGCCTGTAATAGATAGGCATAACAAGGATCAGTATTAATCACCATTTCATAAATTTTTTGGAGACCGTAAGCATATCCTTTCGAGAGTTGGTCATAGTCCATACCAAATTTCCAGTGAGGATATCGGCTTGGAAAGCCACCTTGGGCCGCAAGAATATTAATCGTGTCATAATCGCAAACTTCAAAAACTTGTGGAAAAAAATCTAATCCATAATCTATAGCATATTTTTCAATTTGGTTTTTAAGCGCAAGAAGTTCACCGGAGATAGGCTTGGATCGGTTCATCTATTTCCCCTTGCCTAAAAATTCTTTAATAGAGTCCAAGATACCCTCTTTATTTTTGATTTTGCTCATGGTGAGTTTTTCATTACTTGAACCATATTTGGCCGTTAAATCTTTAAAGAATTGGCCTGAACCATATCGACTTTCAACCTGGCCGTAGCAAAAAACATTGGAGACAGGAAGAATGAGATTATCCAATAAATCCAAACAAATTTTTGTATCATCAGCAGACCAATTATCGCCATCGGAAAAATGGAAAGGATAAATATTCCATTCATTTGGATTGTAGTCTTTCTCAATAATTTCTTTGCAAAGTGTATAGGCAGAAGAAATTAGAGTTCCCCCGCTTTCACGAGTTCTAAAAAACGTTTGCTCATCAACCTCTTTAGCTGTGGCATCATGAATAATGTAGCGAATTTCAATATCTTTATACTGAGATTTTAGCCAAAGATTGATCCAAAAAGACTCAGTACGAACAATTTCTTTTTGCTCATCCCCCATAGAACCTGAAACATCCATCATGTAAATCACAACAGCAGCATTCTGCATCTCAATTTTTGTATCTGCCGAACGGTATCGAAAATCTCGTCTTATAGGGACCACCGAAGGATTCTCAGGATCGTAGGACTCCATCGCAATTTGGCGCTTCAAGGCCTGCTTATAGGTCCTTCTCAAGTGTCTTAAAGAATCAGGCCCCGTCGTCCCAATATTGGTGTAACGATCAACCACAGATTGCAAAGACTTTTTACCTTTTGGCTCAATATTTGGAAGCTCTAACTCTTCGCCTAAAATCCTGGCCAGTTCATCCAAAGAAAGCTCAACATCAAGTTCTTTGTTACCTTCTCCCTCTCCGGCCTCACCTTGACCAGGCTGACCATTAGGATCTTGCTGGCCGTCCACTGGATCACCCGGCTGCCCTTGACCTTGCCCCATCCCACCCTGGGACTTATCCCCAAAGCGAAAACGAGGGATATCAATACTGGGCATAGGAACAGTAAACTTATCTGTCCCCTTTGGAATAATTTGTGACCCATGTGAGACGTATTTTCTTAAATTGTCGCGGATTTTACCCTTAACAATTTTTCTAAATCTTGCATGGTCACGCTTTATTGGATGATCCACTCAAACCCCTTATGACCTATGATTTAATAGAGTCACCTTTAGCAAAAATACTAGCGACAAAATTTAAGGCATCAGTGGCACAAATGTCACAATACCCAAAATTCTTAATCAAACGACTCTTCACAACCTCAATTTTTTCTTGAGTTTGCTTATCGACAACGTTAGAAATAATCGTTGTGAGCTTAATAGTATCGCGCTGATCTTCAAAAAGTTTTAACTCTAGAGCACGATGAAGTCTTTCATTCATTTTGTAATCAAACTGCTTGCCTTCAATCGCAAGAGCACCAATATAGTTCATAAGCTCTCTACGGAAATCATCTTTACGAGACTCAGGAATATCAATTTTTTCTTCAATTGCACGCATAAATCTCTCATCGGCCTCTTCAAGCTTATTTGAGTATTTATTACGAATTTTTTCTTTTTGAGTGTAGGCCTTAACGTTATCAACGTAATTAGCGCAAAGTGTTTGTATCGCAGATTCATCAACAGAGATGGCTTTTTGAACATCATTCTTAACGATATCTTCGTATTCTTGGCGGCAAACAGCAAGCATCTCACGGTAATGATCCATTTGCTCTGGAGAATTCACCAGCGCATGATGCTTTAGTCCTGATTCAAGTTCATTGAAAACCATGAATGGATTCAAACAGCCTACGTGACCATTTTTTACAAGAGCATTGGAAATTTTATCTTGGATATAACGTGGAGAAATTCCTTCAAGACCCTCTCTTACAGCTTCTTTACGAAGTTCTTTAACGTTATCTTCATTGTATCCTG
>CANEVK010000230.1 GCA_947442115.1 Bacteriovoracaceae bacterium
CTTCGATCGTGAGAAATGATCATGAAGGTTTTCTTTGAGCCTTGAAGTTCATCTTCAAAATCCTGAATCGTCTCAAGATCTAGATGGTTGGTGGGCTCATCCCAAAGAATAAGCTCTTGGGGTGCAGAAAGACCAAGGCTTAAGGCGACTTTTCTTTGCTCACCACCAGAAAGTGAGCTCATTGGTCGATCATAATTTTCAAGACCAAAATATTTAAGATAGCTCAAGTACTGAGCATGAAGCTTATCTTCACCTAATTTGTGAAGCTCCTCATAAATTTTACTCTGCTCATTAATGAGCTTATCAAAATCACCTTCACCACTTCCTAGCTGGGCATTAATTTTATCCAAACGGCGCTTCAAGACTTTCATTTCAGGATGAAATTCAAAAAAATAATTTTCCATATCCCAGTCACCAAGATTTGTGAGTTCCTGTGGGACATAGAAGAAAGAAAAGTCTTTGTTTTTATCATAAATAAAAGGCGGCACAGTAGTATCAGGATTAGCGAGACCCGCAATCACTTTAAAGAGAGATGATTTTCCATGCCCATTGAGGCCCAAGACACCTATTTTATCCCCTTGATTAAGAGTAAAGGTCACATCTTGAAAGATAATTTTATGAGGATAAGACAGGCCTAGATTCTGCAAAGTAAGTAATGTAGTCATGGGCCGATATTAGATGAGGAGTGATGAAAATCCAACCAGAGATTATTAAACTCGAGTATTATTCTGGCGCTGGTCTCGGCCATAAAGATCATTCATCACATCAAACATCTTCACCTTAGAAAGATAGTTTTTGATGAAATGACGGTTCTCAGGTTTATACCAGAAAAAGAAGGTGCGCTGCTTGGTCTTATCATCAAGAGAAATCGCCGTATTCACCTTTTTTAAGGTGTAAGGATGATAACCGGAGTAATAAATTTCAGTCGCTACTGTCATCGGTGTTGGTGTGAAGTCTTGAACCTGCTCCAATTTATAACCTAAGGCCTTGGTCTTGGCCGCTAATTTGGCCATATCCTCAGGTGTGCAACCAGGGTGAGAAGAAATAAAGTATGGGATAATTTCTTGTTTAATCCCCTTCTTGCGACTGACTTCCTCAAATCTAGTTTTAAATTTATGAAAAAACTCAAAACTAGGCTTTCTCATCAGTTTCAGAACTTCATCTTCAGTGTGCTCAGGGGCGACTTTTAACCGGCCAGAAACATGGTGAGTGATGAGTTGCTCAACGTAGCGCTCATCTTCCTTTGGATGTGTTGATCTTGGATCAAACATTAAATCATAGCGTAAACCAGAACTCACAAAAGCCTTCTTCACTTCTTTGTGTCGAGAAACTTCTTGGTAAAGTTCAGTCATTTTTTGAGGATTGGTATCCAGATTTTTACAAATTTGTGGGAATATACAAGAGGGTGCTGCACACTTGTCACAAAGATCTTGGTCTATTCCTTTCATTTGATACATGTTCGCTGACGGTCCACCAAGATCAGAAATATAGCCTTTATAGTCAGGCATCTTAACGACTTGATCAAGCTCTCGCATAATACTTTCTTTGGAGCGCGAGGCGATCATTTTCCCTTGATGGGCCGATATCGTACAAAAGCTACAGCCACCAAAACACCCTCGGTGAGTGTTGATAGAAAACTTAATCATATCAAAAGCAGCAATTGGCCCTCTGTCCTTATATTTTGGATGAGGAAGTCTGGTGTAAGGAAGATCAAAAGAAGCATCAATTTCTTTCTCAGTCATCGTCTGAAAAGGTGGATTAATGACAAGTATATTATTTTCTACTTTTTGAGTCAGTCGTTTAGCGAACTGTTTATTACTTTCCACTTCAACATGCATGAAATTTTTTGCGTAGGCTTTTTTGTCGGCCAGGCAATCTTCGTGAGAAGTCAGTTCAAACGTTTCCCAATTTTTATTTTTTGGTATCTCCTCATCTTGAGAAACTAAAAATGCGGTTTGAGGAATGGTCTTTAAAGATGAAAAAGGAATGCCTTTAACAAGATACTTGATAATATCACGGATAGGTTGCTCTCCCATTCCATAGACGAGGAGATCCGCCCCTGAAGACGAAAGAATATTGGGCATGAGTCGGTCTTCCCAAAAATCATAATGAGTGACACGTCTCAAAGAGGCTTCAATCCCACCAATAACAACCGGGACATCAGGATAAAGTTGTTTTACGATTTGGGTATAAACTGTCGTAGCATAATCTGGACGAAAATCAGGTGATCCACCAGGGGTATAGGCATCATTAGAACGCAGCCTTTTGCCCGCAGTGTATTTATTGACCATGGAATCCATATTGCCTGAAGTGATTCCAAAGAAATATTTTGGCTTACCAAATTTTTTAAAGTCCCTGAGATCATCTCTCCAATTAGGTTGTGCAATAATCGCCACTTTGAGACCCAGAGATTCAAAAATGCGCCCCATCACCGCTGCCCCAAAGGCAGGATGATCAACATAGGCATCGCCAGTAATAAGAACCACATCTAATTCATCCCAACCGCGCTTTTTTGCTTCCTTTAAAGTCGTGGGGAGCCATGCCGTGATGGGGAGTGAATCAGGGTTTAATTTTTCCATGGGCGGTCTTTTACCCTATTTAAAGAATAAAATATACCTCATGGGTAGTCTTTACAGGGACTTAATAAAAATGATCTAGCTTGGCCGGCAACTTTTCACAAAAAGCACAAAATAATCCTCTAAGGGAGTGTCTATATACTTGGATTTTAAGTCACTTAGAATATCTATCGGTGGCCTGTAGCTTTGGATCAGAATTTGGTAGGCGACTTCTTGGGCGACTATAAAAACTTTGGCCAATGGTAAAATCTTAGGTGAGATCTCAGTAGGAAATCCAATCCCGTTTGGGGCTCCATGATGTTGCTTAATAATGGAAGCAGCCTCAAGGGGAGCATTCTCATAGCTTAGGATAAGCTCACTGGCCCTTAGGGCATGCTCATTAATCAGTTTCTGCCCTTGAATCGGTAGTTTTTGGAGTTGTTCCTGAGATCTAATATTGATTTGATTGAGATCCGTCAAAGAATAGTCACAAAACATGGAGGCAAAAATAAGCCGTTTTACTTTTTGTGGATCTAGACCCTGATCAATCTCATTTAGAATTTGAGTTGCCGTAAAACAAGTAAGCTCCATCAAGCGGTAATTGATATTAAGATCCGACTGTGATCGCAACTGATCAAGAAATTTGGCGAAGGCATCTCTCCCCCCACTAACATCAGTCATAATTTGATTGAGAACACTTTCGCAAACTTCGACTATTTTCGGTTTAAAACCTAGCTTTGAAACAATTTGTTGAGTTGTATTAAAAACATTTTGCGAAGCCGTTAATTTCTCATTGAGAGACTCATAGTCTTTTTCAACCTCGTTAATCATTGTATTAATTAACATCATTGAAAAATCACGATTAAATCTTTTTTCAAAATAAAGCTCTGTGATTCCCCGCTGCATGAAACTGGTGTATGTCTGATCATCAATTTCTTCATGGGCCGGGATTCTTTTTATAAATTTCTCTTCACTAATTCTCACGAAGAGATCAAAGGGGAGAAATTTAAAATGAACAAGTGAATCTATTGGGATTGAGATATATCCCTCGGTTTTCTTTTCACCACTTTGAATAATTGATTTCATTTCATCGATTAATTTTTCAAGATCCTTTTTTAAAAAGACCTTCGCACCGTCAAAACTTATTGTTTTTTTGACAAGAAAAAAAATATTTTTAAAAGAATTTTTTCTCTGATTCAGGAGACTCATGAGATTCTTGGCCAAATCAGAATCTTCTGGCTCATCAATAATCAAGAAATCAATTTTATCCAATAAAACAATAAGCGAATTAAACTCATCATAAGTATCTCTGATCAAGGGACTCACACCACCACTCCCACGGCACTCAATTTCTAAGAGCATTCTAAATTCAGGACATTGAGTAAAGACTACGACCTGGGAAATATTCATGAATGACCTTTAAAAAATTTTTTATCCAGTTCAAAATTCTTGGTAATTTTCCCATGCTTGTCTTGATAAAAGTCCATGATCAATTCCATATCTTTTTCAAAATTTGAAGGATAGATTATAAGACCAAGTCCAACTTCTTTTCTTTCAAAATCTGCAAAGCCAAGGACAATAGGAACTTTTGCTTTTTGAGCAATATAATAAAAACCTGTTTTCCAATTTGGATTAGGGCTACGGGTACCTTCGGGAGCAATCATCAAAACAAATTCTTTATTCTCTTCAAACATTTTTGCCATTTCATCAGTGTAGGAAAGTGTTTTTGAATCTTTCTGAGTATTTCTTTTAACCCCTATGGCACCAAGTGGTTCAAAAAAATAATTTAAAGGGAAACTCAGCCATTCTTTTTTAATGACAAATCTGGCATTTCTTTGCATCAGGTGAGAAACGGCCATAGCAGGAATAAAATCAAAATTCGACGTATGAGGTGCTCCAATAAAAACAAATGATTTTACATCATCTGGGACGTTATTAATAAATTTCCATCCCGCTTTTTCAATTATTTTGGCACATACTTTTTTAATCATGATGAGATCCTAAAATCAGTTTTAACTTATTGGCGCGAGTCATACTTTTTATAAGGGCTTCATAACTTGAAGCAGAAGATCGATCTTTAAAATGTTTTCTAAAAACGACCTCTACCGGTACCGAACCACGAAAATACTTGGCCCCTTTCTTGGAAGAATCTGAGTGCTCACGAAAACGCCTTTCAACATCGGTTGTAATACCAGTGTAAAGATGGCCTTTTTCACTCTGGATTATGTAAACAAACCAATCTGATTTCTTCATGCTATAATAGTAACTCCTATGAAAAAAATCTCCATCACCTTTTCTGAATTTTCTTTTAGCTTCTCTC
>CANEVK010000231.1 GCA_947442115.1 Bacteriovoracaceae bacterium
AGACTCCTACTGCAACCGGAAAGTAGACGAGATCAAGAGAAGGATCGCAGAGGCCCCGAGAAGATCGTCATGTCCTCATGGCGTTAGGACGTTGCACGCGGGAGCCGTCACAGACGGGGAAACGAGGCTTGAAAACGGTAAACTGATTATTAATAATCCAGGAAATGGCCAAAGCATCATTCATCCGAAGCACTTTGAAAAACTCATCGCCGCAGATTGCCCGGGCCAAGCTCCGGTGTACGAACGATGCTCACAGTTCGCGAACATTTCACAAAGCTCACCACAGTGCCAGGTTCCGCCGGAGTGTAACGACGATGGATATTACCTGCGCGGAATCTTAGGAAGTCAGCCTCAGTAACTTCGAGCATTTTTAGAAGCTTCACTTAAATAACGATGGATTTTATGAGTTTGCCGTCGCAGCTTATCACGGTGGTCAAGCCGTCTGGAAGAATCTCGCTGTAATATTCTCACTGCGAGACGATGAAATTGAATATCTCAAAACTTTCCCCATTAATGTCGAATTCTCAAGATCAGTTTATAGTCAAAAATCAGATTATTTGAAACAGAGTCTTATTCTGATTTAACTATATTGGCTTTTGTTGGCGATTTTAGGCTTTTTTGGCAAAAGTATAACTAAATTGCAACCAAGTAAGCATAGATGGATTGCGTTTCAAGTCATCATTATTGACTTATTAGTCAATAATGATATTTTAGTTAAGGAGTCATAAATGAAGCCAGCCGACTTAATTTTACGATCAATTCGTCCGACCATCATTAACTCCTATGTTATTGAAAAAATCGAAATAGATCTGAAGCATGTCAACTATGGGCTAGATCACAAGAAGGGTTATGGCCGAAAAGCAAGATCAAGCTTTGAAGCTGAAGATATTATCAGATTTTTTGAATCTCTCAATGGCCTGGAAGTCGGATTTGAAGCCGAAGACCAGTGGGAATACTTCATTGTCGATAAACCATTCTTCGAGAAAAGAAAAAAGTACCGTATGGTTTTTTGCATTGATCGCAATGAGCCAAGCATCACCGGAATTATAACGTTCTTCCAAATTAAGCGAGGTGACAAGTGAGTTATCCAAATCAAGAAAGAATTTTTAAAGTCTTGGATAAAATCAAGGCAGGAAAAGTCAAGGCCACTGAGCTGATTGATGAGTCCGCGTCCCCTATCGAGAAGATGAAATTTAACATCTGTCAGGCAATTCTATTATTTAAACGTAGGCATGATTTTTCTAATCTAGAACTGGCCGAGATTTTAGGTGTAGGTCCGGCAGTAGTCAGTCGAATCCTTCATTGTCAAATATCCAAGTTCAAGGTGGATTCACTGCTTAGTTACTACTTTTCCTTGGTCGTAAGCTCAAAGGACAAGAAGCTCATCAAAAAGTTTAACGAAGAATTGTCCACTTTCCTAAAAGATTTGGCGGCTTAAAATATGGGGCATCCCCCCTATGTCAGGATAGATGTCGCCTCCATAAAACAATCTAAAGGAGGCGACTTGGAACATAGAAGTGAATTATTCAGAAGAGTTTAAGCAGACCGCAGTCCAGAATATAAAGTCGTATGAAAGGCTATCTCTCAGGGATCATTCCTGCCCAATAATTTTTTGGCCAGGCTCTTTGCCTCATGCCGAGTCCCCCAGTGGCCACCGCCATTCTTGGCCCCTGAATGCTCAGTTTTTAATTTCTTAGTCATACCTTACTCCCCAGGGATTACTCCTCCCCAATAGTTTCTAGGTAAGTCGCAGTCTTCCGAAAAATACGCCTTACACTTAACACCTGCCTGTAGCCGGATAAAAGGACCTGAAATCATTTTTTTTGCCTTATTAAAGGGAGCAGGCCATTCCTTTCTGCTTTTATCTTCCATGCTACTTTCACGAGGATGACTTATGACAATACGAGCATTGGCTTGATACTTCACGATACTCATATATTCTTTTTGAAGCTGATGACATTCTTTCATTGGCCAGACACGGCGATAATATGAAAAGTAATATGTATCTCCATCCAACAGGTGAAAACCCACTATTGAATTGTTGTTCTCTAGCCCACCTGCACAATCAATAAGAATTTGCTTCTTACTTAGTTCAATGTCTAGAAAATATTCTGTCCTCTTATGAATAACTGCCTGAGCATTAATCATTACGAATGCTAGGATTAAAGGCAAAATTAATATCATTTCTTCTTTCTCTTTTTTTGAAGACGATTATAATACTCACGAATCTCAGCTATTATTTCGTCTGCCCTGCCGCCTTTACCAACTTGACTATGAAGCCCTTTATAAAAAATCACGGCATCTTCCCAGGTGGCTTCTCTTTTTAGAATACGCTTTGCATACAACTTCTTGTAATGAAGCCAACGTATTCCCGCCCCAATATTAGTGACCGGTTCGCGGCTTTCCTCTATACTTAATTTAATGTGATGGTCCTTAAGTTCACCTTCAAGATTCTGCAAGATCTTGCGTGATCCATCAGTAATTTGAATCGGTCCACGAGCAGGGCCATCACTGCTGGATTGATCTTTCACCGGCCCAATGCTCGACTCCGTAGCAATAAGGGCCTTAACGAAATCCGGTGATAGAGGCTCTTCAGGTTCTAAAATATCATTCCAAAACTTCGTCCAGCCTCCGATTAAAAGATCGTATCTATTTCCATTAGGAAACCCTAATAGATCTGGAACAGGCATAATATCAGGGTCAGATCTCAACGAATCAAAGTGAGTTTCGGCCATCAACTTCAACTCATCCGCATGATAAAATTCAGACTTAGATTTTTTGTTTTTACGACAGTGTCCATCATGATCGGTCACTTTTCCAGATGTTAAGTTCTTAGGATGGCGCCTAACCCAGTGCTCACCAATCGGACATAACCGCCAGGGATGGGATTTAATTGTAACGTCTGCAGAATCAAAGAATGGGATTTTAAATACTTTTGAAACTGGAACGATTTTACCAATCACCTCGCTCCATCTAATAAGTCTTAAGTTAGCTTCTCCAGTTTTCTTCTGAAGAATGAATTCTATCTCCCTTATCTTTCCAGAATCTATTTTCCTGCGTGTTTTATAGGGAATAATGGCCTCGTCCTGTGATGTAGTCTTGCCCTTTTTCATAAAATAAAAGGAAACCTTATCCTCTTTACCAAAAAGGCTCTTTAAAAGCTCGCTGATGATTTCTTTTTGATCTTTCACTGACATAACAATCCTCGGACAAATTATCTTCTGTCATTAAGGAATCTTAAAAGGCTTTTCTCTACCTGGCACCTTTTTGAACCGGATATCTGAACATATCACTCTTTATAGCAGCACCGCTTAGCTTTTTTTCCACTTCCGCAAGGGCATGGGCCATTTTTTGAGACTGATCCAAATTTAAACAGTCCAGCCTCCGTTAGCTCTTGCTGAAAATCAGTCCTCAATTCAGGAGAAAGATGGGGTGATAAAAGCCAGTCTCTCCAATCTTCCGGAAGAGGTGAAAGAAAATATTTTTCAATCTTGGCTTCTCTCCATTTTACATATTCATCATTCAGATGAATGAGATGATCATCACTGAGTTTATTATTGGATTTTATATTAATCCAATTGTGAATGGATTCTAAAGGAGTCATCTTGAAATCAAAATGCTTTTCTTCCTCTGGAAACTTTGCTTTAGCCCATGCACTGGTAACCTCAATCCAATCCATCATATCAAGGCTGCTATAGTCCCCTTTAGACCAAATGTATTTGTACCACGGTGCCATAAATTCTATATGTGAATCAGCAACTTCAATTAATTTCGGGTGGGGATAGTCATACAGAAATGAACTCGCTTTAAATAAATCTTCATCCCATTCATTAACCAATTTACCAATAATGACGGAATTTTTTGTCTGCGCTTTTGCCAGATAAGTTAAAAGTTCTTCTTTCCAGTCACCATCTTCCGCTTTGTCCCACTCCTCCAACAGCAGAATCTCATGCTCTCGATCGATGAACTCTTCAAGAAAACAAGTTAGAGAATTATAAATGTAAGTATTTTGATAATCTTCACTAATTTCTGTTTTAACCATCTTCTTGACTGCGTCTAAGATCGGCCTAACGTAATCTTCTGGTTGAAAAATTTCAGCATACCTTACCCAATGGATGATGGACCACTCATTCTCACCATCATAGTCTTCAGCTGTAAGTTCTTGGCAAAACTTGGCAAAAAATAATTTTTGAGAATCTCCTGATATTTTGAGCAAGTCTTTTAATAGTTCTGGAGATGGATCTTCCTTATTCAGTTCCTGCCATGTCTTTTCAATATTCATTTAAACACCTACATTGATTTTATCCAACAAGCTCAGTCAGTTCGCTAAACCTGAAGTTACTCCCACAGTAAAAGCCGCGCCAGCTAAGCCTCAAAACCTCATCAAAGTTATTGCTCCTCAGAGCAAGTCCTCATCCCTTCCAGATCCTGTCTGGCTTGCAAGCTTCATCAAGGCGCTCGATGCTTATAGCTCAGCACTTTTTATCTTCAGCTGCTCTCGCCGCAAGCGAATAAAAGTTTTGTACAGGGACAGGACCGGATTTGCTCTCTGGTACAAAAAACTCGAAGAGGATCTTTTTCCCTGGCCTCAGCATCTAGAGAATAATGTCGTCAATCTTACTTCGAGTGAACTCCAGTGGGTCCTCGATGGGATCGATTTTTGGAAGATAAAACCTCACGCTGAAAAAAAGTATGAAAAGACTTGCTGATTGGCCTTGGCCAATCAGCTCAAATGTTTTATTCTCTTCTCATGCCTTTAATTGAACTGCCCAATGACATTGAATCCCTAAAGAAAATCATTCTCTCTCAAAGCGAAGAGATC
>CANEVK010000232.1 GCA_947442115.1 Bacteriovoracaceae bacterium
CTTGAAAACTCAGCACCCGACCCGATCACTCAACTTTTTCTAGGCTTAATCCGATAAATAAAACTCTTGAACTTAACGAGGGGCCAAAAATGAAATGGCAGAAATATTTTGAATTATCTGTAAAAGAAGTAAAAACAGATGGAATATTTTTTGAAGCCCATCTCAGCCCCGAGGATAATTTTAAATTTGAAGATCTCATCATGTCTCGATTTAATCATTATCGACTCTCTGAATTTGATAAAAAAAAATTATCTCTAGATATGAGAAAAATAATCCTAGGTCATCAACTTTTTCACTCCCCTGATTTTTATAAAATTTGCAATAAGTTCAAAAGCAGAATTGAGTCCTGCCCCCAAAAAGAGCTCATCTTTTCAACTCAAGGTGGAGGCATTTATCTTTTTATTCAGATGCTGAAAACAGCTGATCTAAAAGATAAAAAAATCATATGTTATACTTCTGAATTACCGCTCCCTATTATGCAAGCAAGAAAGAAATCAAATATTCAATTTATCTACCATCCGAAATCACAGAGTTTTCTTTCCGAAATCACATCCCTGTGGAGTGAGTCTGAAATTATTTCACTTTTTGAGTTGAAGGACTTTAAAGCTTCTGCATAATGGAGTTATGAAGATATTGCTGCTATTTTGCCTTCTTTTTCCTACTGCCTGGGCCCAAAAGACAGTTGGTGGTGATGTATTCCAAATTCAAATTAGACCTGTTTTAAAGAGTATCGTCAGTGATTTTTATCAAATGATAAGTCTCTTTCCTGATTTCCCACAAAGCATTACTTCTATTGTTGAGGAAGTTAGTAAAATTCAAACAGAAAAAGATGCTTTAACTCAAAAATGTCCACAACGTTTGGGAAAAGAGTGTTTGGCGGAAATTAATAAAATAAGACTAAGCCTTTCAAATGCACAGATGCTTTCTCTGAGATTACTTTCTCAATATCGTCCAGGTTCGAGTCTTTATATTACATCTCAAGCGGGGATGAGAACACTTCAAACGCTAGGCTTAAAAATTGAAAGCATTAAGGGTGAACTAGATAACCTCTCTCTCATTCTCCTCGCAAAGGCCAAGCAAAAGAAATTGACCTATGACCTCATTAAATCCCTTGATGATTTAAATACCTATTCATCCTTATCTGTTATTGAATTTGTCCCTTTTCAATATCAATCAGACTTCAGACACTTCTACTTTAATTTTATTCACCCCATTGAGTTACATATTACCAAAAAGAAAAATTATGAATTTTTAAATAGAAATATAAATTCATTGAATTTTGCTCTCAATCTTTTGAATCAAAATCTCACAAAAAGAAATAAAAAGACTCCTGAAGGAATGTCGCCTTATTTATCGGTGATGCATAATAAATGGAATAGCTTACTGAGATATTATTTGTAAAAAAAAAGGCCCCTTTGAAGGGGCCTTATTTTTTAAACCTAGTACTTAGAACGAATGCGAGTGCGACCGTCTGTCTTACGACGACGTTTGTCAGCATTCTCGAGTTTTTCTTTCATTTTGATCGAAGGTTTTTTGTACTCGATGCGAGCGCGATATTCTTTCACGATGCCATAAGCATCACAAAGACGCTTAAATTTCTTAATAGCTTTTTCAGCTGGAAATCTATCATCAATGTCGATTTGAATCGTTGCCATGCTCTACACCCCCTTCTTGCATAACATTAGGTGAAGTCCTTTAGGACTTACTCACCAAGGTTGAATAACTTATCGAAAACATGCTTTTAAGTCAACTGAAGCTGCGTCGCATCTCATTTTTTCTTTTTTACACCTGTATCTGGGATTGATAGAAATGCTTATGCAATTAGACGTCTTTCAAAATAAAGAAAATTCTTCTCTGCCACTTGCAGCAAAATTAAGACCAAAAGTTCTTAATGACTTTTATGGCCAGATCTCCGTCCGACCTCAGTTAGAAAAATTAATCTCTCACCCACGTCATGTCATTTTTTGGGGCCCACCGGGTACGGGAAAAACAACTCTGGCGCACTTATTGGCCGCTGAACTCAAAAGAGAGTTTGAGGTTTTTTCAGCAGTGACCTCAGGTATTCCAGAGCTCAAGAAGCTTATTTCACAGATTCTTGATAAACGAAAAGAGTTTCACAAAGAAACGATTCTCTTTATTGATGAAATACATCGATTTAACAAATCTCAACAAGATGCCTTACTTCCTTATCTTGAGAATGGAGACTTCCTCCTGTTTGGTGCGACAACTGAGTATCCTCAAACCTCGCTCAACAAGGCGATCCTCTCAAGAGTTTCACTGATTGAATTAAAAAAACTAAATTCAAATGAACTTCAAGAAATTCTCAAGCGTGGCCTCCATGAACTAAAGCGGCCTGATCTTGATTCGTTCATTCCTGATTTGGCGGAGCTTTCAAATGGAGACGCTAGATTTGCTCTGAACCAACTTTCCGCTCTGAGTTCATATAAAAAGGATGATCTTGAAGACAAAGGAAAAGTCCTCAAAGAACTTTTTGAACATGCACGCCAATATGATAAAAATTCGAATCGCCACTATGATGTCATTTCTGCCTTTATTAAATCCATCAGAGGCTCTGACCCTCAAGCGGCCCTGCTTTATCTGGCAATCATGCTTGATGGAGGTGAGGATCCTGAGTTTATCGCAAGAAGGCTTATGATACTTGCTTCAGAAGATATTGGTCTGGCCAACTCCCAGGCCTTACAAATTACGACGAATACCCATTATGTCACAAAACAAATAGGAATGCCTGAGGCGAGAATTCCCCTCGCTCAGGCGACTATTTATTTATCACTCTCACCTAAATCAAATTCTGCCTATCTCGCCATTGATAAGGCTTTAAGCTATGTAAAAGAAAATCCCACGATTGAAGTTCCAGGCCATCTTTCAAATGTTTCACCTGAAAAGAAAAACTATCTCTATCCTCATGACTTTCAAGGACACTGGGTTGAACAAAATTATTCTCCAATTGGAAAAGAGTTGAACTTCTACTCCCCTACACATCAGGGGAGTGAAAAAGCTCTGCTTGATCAGTTTCTAAATTTTACGAGGAAAAAAAATTAATTACTCACCAGGTGAGAAGTACTGGCTAATCATAAATGTTACAGGATAAGAAATAACCTCCCTCCAGTAATATTCATAATCCTTATTCCATAAAGGATCTTGAGCTTTAACAGTCATGACCAATGCCTCAATCCAATAATAATAATCATGGGGATGGATATTTAAGTTTTTCTTGGCATGAGTCTGAGATAAGCGAATGACTTGTTTTCGAGCATTCTCATTTGAATGATCAAGAAAACCGATCATGAAATCAAGTCCCATGAGCAGGGCCTTATCCTGATGTTCAAAGTCAGTATGGGAGAAGTAATCTTTAATTTTTGGCTTCAGAAAAAAAAGGTTTTGATAAAATACAGAAGCAAAATCAAGGGATTTTTTAGACCTTAAAAAAGAATCTTTTACGATTTGAACTTTTTGATCCCAAGTTTTCTTTCTTTGTCTTTCCATAATTTAAAGAAGAAGGCCCCTAATCGGGGCCTTCTTTATTTTAGATTAAATTCTCAGGTTTCATATTTTCAAGATGGAACTTCACAGAAGCGAGGAATTTACTTCCAAGCTCACCATCGATTAAACGGTGATCGTAAGTATGAGTCCCGTACATCATTGAACGGATCGCAATAGCATCATCTTCCATCACCATCACGCGCTTCTTAATCACACCGGTACAGAAAATACCAACTTGCGGCTGAAGAATCACAGGAGTCGCAATGAGAGTCCCAAATGATCCATTATTGGTGAATGTATATGTTCCACCTGAGAGATCATCCATCGTTAATTTCTTGCTCTTAGCTTTGTTCGCTAATAAATCTAACTGACGTGCAATCCCAGTGAGGTTCAGATCTTGGGCATTCTTGATCACAGGAACCACAAGACCATTCCCAGGAACGGCAACTGCACATCCAAGGTGAATATCTTTTTTAATAACGATGTTATCCCCTTCAATGGAAGCGTTAACTAAAGGATGCTCTTTAAGGGCCTGAACAATGGCATAAAGAACAAAATGAGTGTAGGTCAAATTAATGCCTTCACGCTTTTTAAATTCGTTTTTAAGTTTCTCACGGCTCTTCACGAGATTAGTCATATCGATTTCATCAATCGAGTTCACATGGGGAGATGTTTGCTTAGAGGCCACCATATTTTTCGCAATGGCCTTTCGCATATTATCCATGGCAACGACTTCAACTCTCTCACCACCAGCACGTGTTTGTGCCATACCGGCCGGAGCTTTAGTCCCAGCAGGGGCAGCAGGAGCACTCGCTGCAACTCCACCTTTTCCACGGTTGGCGATATAGGCTTCAAGATCAGCTTTATTCACACGCCCAGCAGAACCAGAACCTTTAATATTTTTCAATTCAGAAAGTGAAACACCTGCGTCCTTGGCCATGGCCTTGACAAGCGGAGTATAAAAACGAAACCCCTCTTCAACTTCTTCTACCATTGGGGCCGCTACTGGAGCAGCGACAGGAGCGGCTGATTTTGAAGCTTCGGCAGGTGCTGCAGCTGGGGCCGCTTTGGCAGCCGGAGCAGAAACAGCTGCATTCATATCATCCTCAATAATCGCAATTGCTCTACCCACGTCAACTGTGGCGCCCTCAGGGTAAAGAAGTTCTACAATCTTACCTTGAATGGGACTTGGAATTTCTGATTCTACTTTGTCAGTGGAGATCTCTAGGAGGATAGCATCTAGCTCAATCACTTCACCTGGACCCTTATGCCACTTGGTGATGGTTCCTGTCGTGATAGACTC
>CANEVK010000233.1 GCA_947442115.1 Bacteriovoracaceae bacterium
AGATGTTTCACCAATCTCAGATTCAGATACTCCTCAACGATTAATGACAGAGCGATTTTCAAAACAAACACAGAAAAAGCTTGTTGGCTCATACTCACTTTCTTATTTCAGTTATATGTCCCAAGTTTCGCTGGAAAAAGAAAATGCTGATTTGAAAGACGGGGGCGCGCTGAATTGGAATGGAGTGACTTTGCAAGGTTCAGCTCACCAAGGCAAAGGAATTGATTTTAGTTTCCTGTTTAGTGGAATGACCGCCAAGTTTAAGCAGGAAACATTTAATGTTTTTGAATTGGGTCTTGGTGTTTCAGGAGAGATCCTCAAATTAGAACGTATAAGCTTAAAGCTTGAGGGTGTAGGAATGGCCATCCCATTTTCAAATTACGCCTATAAAGATGATTTTAGAGTTAATGGGTATGGCTACAGTGTGGGAGCCTCTCTTAAAGGCCTTTATCGTTTTTCTAAAACCTGGGGTGCAGAGATCTATGGCGGATCACACTACACTAAATTGGCCAGTTTTAATGCACCAAAGCCGTACAAGCAAATCTCACCAAGCTTCCTTGGTACCAAATTAGGAATCGGTTTAATTGTAGAGTTTTAAGGAAATTGAGTGATCAGTTGCTCAAGTTTCACTAAATCTGTTTTTCTAGAGTGGCGGTCAATATTAATGCGCTTGCCCTCTTTCGTGTTTAACCAAAGGACAAAGTACCCCTTATTTTGAAATCCCGCTGACTCCTCATCAGCTTTGGATCGTGCAACGTTAGGTGAGGATAAAAAGGCCGAGATTTCAAAGGCATTCTCATCTCTTGGGGAAAATCGTTCACTAAAAACCTTCATTCCATAAATTCGATACTCAAGGACGATAGATTCTTTGCTTTTAATGATGCGTTTTTCAAAAAAGAAGAAGCCTAAAAGAGATGTTGGAAGTAGCGCCAGGAATCCAAAAAGGGCGTAGCCTAAAAGAGCGTCTGTTTCATCTCCAAGCTGAATCAGCTTTAAAATGGGAGCTTTAATCGCCAGGAACATAAAAAATATCATGAGGCATATTGCAAGAGCGTAGCCCCAGAAGATATATGGCAGACCATAAGTCTTAAGGACTATTCTTTCAGGTTGAATATCAACGAAATCTTTTTCTTCGGTGGAAACCGGAAATACATATAATAAACCCATAGCTTACCTTTACCCCAAATTACCTCCGATGAGGAGAGAAAACATCTAAAATTTCAAGTCGAGGATAGAGGAGCTTCATCCAGGTATTAAAGACCGGTAAAGGAGCTTCAACTTCACGATTAAAATCCTTACGTACATGCTCTGATAGCTTTTCAGGCCTGATGGTTAGCACCAGTCCTAGCTTTTTCTCCAGCCGCATGACAAGAAACGCCCATTGATCCTGGAGCTCCTGAGGGAGATGAAGTTTTTTTACTTCACGATAGATCATGGCGAGCTCTTTTTTATTTGAAACAAATTTAAAATTCCAAACTTGAATGAAAAATTTAAAAATATCTTTCCAAATGGGGCCTGGCACCAGAGCTTCTGCCATTTGTAAATGATGGTAAGCTTGATCCCATGCTCCCTCATCGTAAGAGCTTTGTGCCAAAGAGGCTTCTTTCCAGGCCCTTTCAAAGGGGTGCATGGTTTCAGCATTTTTTAACATTTGCCCCTGACTCATTTCCCTGAGATCAAATTCAATAATGGAGTCTGATGCTGTCAGTGCTCCATAACCTTCCTTCACTTTCACAACACCGTCTTGAAGATTAATTTCATAGGCGCCTACAGTTGATAAGGTGGATATAGGATGATTCCATTTGTAATTTTTTTGGTCTTTGACATCCGTCAGATTATCTAAGAGTGAATTATTTTTTGTACGCTTCAGCTTATCCATAAGCCATTTCTCGCGATTCTGACAAAAATTAAGAAATGATTCATGTCCATTTGAATCATGATGGAGAGGGAGATTGGTGAAAATCAGGGGAGAAGTCTCATTCAGGTGATAAGTGGCAAAATTAGTGGAAGCCCCATCAATATCTGAACAAAGGACTTGTCCTGATTGGTCCATCATGTAGTAGCCCCATTTAGTAATGGAGATTTTTTTTCTTACATCCTTTCTAAACTCATTCATATTGGGATTATCAAAAAGAGAGTTGAAAGTTATTTTAAAAATGGATTCTCCATTTCGATGAAAATTATTTCCAGGTTTGTGATGGAGGGAAAGGCTAAAACCACTGTCATGAATGGTTTGAAAAAATAAAGGAGCGAGTCCTTCACAACTGTAGTTAAGGACTGATGGTCTATTCGTTGGTTTCCAGTAGTAGAGCCTTGGGCACTCATTAAAAATATCCATCAAGGGAAAATCAATGAGGCGAGCATGCAGGAACTGGTCTGATTTTTTTTGAAAAACAGAAGTGCAGCCAGGGATGAGACTTTTCATCTCTGGGAAAAGTTGTCCGTAATGTGCAGCAAATTCAAAAAGTGAAATAAAATTTTTATATTCTGAATCCGCTATACCAAGTCCTTCGGAGTAGCTTTTAATCACTTGGTCAAAAAAAGTTTGGTCAGGTCTTTTTATTAAATTTTGAACTTTCAGCATGAGTTCATTGCCATATCTTAAAAAATTATGAGCGGAGAGTATGGAGGAGACTCTTTCCTGAATTTTGAGGAAACTTTCTCTTTCTTTCATCCCAAGGTGATAAAGGTGATCTTCAACATCGCCGATAAGGGGAACAAATATCGTTTTCATATTAACCTACGTAGTAATGCACAAGATGTTTTAATTTGTTGGCATATTCAAGATTGAAGCTTCTGTTATTTAAGTTTTCTAGCATGTGCTCTTTGCAGCGGATATAGATTTTAATATTTCCTTTTGCATGCGCATCACTCATGTTTTTAAGTAAGTAAAACTGAGAGAGAAATTTTACGTGTTGCTGAGTCGTCAGCTTGAATGATTCCTCTTTCTTTGTTTGATTCCAAATCGTCCAGGGGTCGTAGCGTCCTATAAGTACTGCAGCAAGAGTGAGATAAATAAGTGTATCTGACTCAAAGCCATCCCCCATGAGAACGAGTTCATCGGGGATACCCGTCATCAGTAGGATGTTTACAATCGTATTGAGCTTGTAGAATCCTTGGGTCTTTAAATCTTTGGTTGAAAGATCGCCCTCAAAAAAAGAAAAGATATTACGATAATCCTTCAGAAATATATTACCGGTAAAAATCTCATGCTGATAAAGCCAGTCTCTTATGGCATTCTCGTAAAAATGTGGAGAGGCAGAAACGACAAACGGTTGGTGATCTTCATCAATAAAATTTTTCATCAGTTCAATTGAACTTGGTACGGGAGGGAAATAGCTCACGGGATTTCTAAGAGAGAGGTAGAGCTCTTTCATCGTATGGTAGCGAGTATCGACTAAGGTCTTATCAAAATCAGTGATGATTATTTTTTTAGGAGTTCGAATCTTTGTTGGAATAAAACTTCCAATTAAGAGTTCTAGACCTGGATGGGAGCGAGTTTCAAAAAGTTTGATTTTCGCCACTTTTTCCGTGGAAGGCTGGGGAATTTTAAAATTAAAATTTCCAAAACTGTCTGAATCAAAACTTCTTATGGTCGATTCTTCATCATTTGATGTCAGACCAATGACCTTGAGCCTGAATTCATTCGAGGAAAGAAGTCCCAAGCTTTCAATAGGCTTGGTGGGAACGATCTCTTTGAGATTTTGATTAATCTCATCGAGGAGATGAAATCTCGCTTGAGAGGAATAGGACATCGAGGCCCGTATATGAATATATTGGTCAGATTCTATCCCTGAAAAATGGACTAACTTAGGTCTCCTCATGCGTTTATTCTAACAAATAAGCTTGCGAAGTTCTGAACTTTTTTGTCACAATATGCAGATGCTACAAATGACTTTAAAAATTAGAGGCAAGGTTCAAAAAGTGGGATTCCGTTACAGTGTTGTGGACTATGTTCTCTCCCATAAGCTTCCTATCGTTGGCCACGTCTGTAACCGTCCTGATGGCTCAGTTGAGGTTATTGCGCAAGGTGATATTGAATCTCTTAAAGATCTTCACCGCTTCTGTACCAAGGGTCCTCCTCGAGCTGAGGTGAGAGAGGTGACTGAAGAGGTAGAGCCCATCTCAAAAAAAACATTCAAAACGTTTGATTTCTTAGAAGAGTAGTTTGCTTGGTTAAGCTCTTTTTATTTCGTAAGTCATGACGCCATCTTTATAACTCGATTTTATGCTTTTAGCGTCGAGGAAGAAGTCTGTGGCAAGTCGAGTCGTATAAGATTCAACTTTATGGAGTTTATTGGTGGCCTGGCCATCTTTTCTAACATCATCATAGCGACGATTGAAGTTTAGAATGGCCTCTTTGTTATGAATGGTGAGTTGAATGTCCGACTTTGAGTATTCAGGGACTGGTACAGAAATTTCAACTCGATCTTCAAATTTTTTAAGATTGGGTTTGAGTTCTGTAAAGCGATAGAAAGGATCATCAGAGCGAGTTACTTGGAATTCAATTTTTTCTTTTAGATCACCCTTAATCTTAGACTCAACCTGCTTATTTAATGTTTCAAGACGAGAAAGTTCGTCATTTCTTGTTTTTAGATTGTCAGCAAACTTCTTCTCATAGAATTCATTTTGCTCTTTTAAACCTTTTCGATAGTTTTTATCTTTTACATCAAGATCTTTATCATGCTTATTCGTTATCTTATCCATTTCAACTTGTTGGCGATAATTAGTATCAAGTCTTGCTTTTTTAAATTGATGATCCTGTGATGATTTCATTTGTTCATACTGAATCGAGTCTTTTC
>CANEVK010000234.1 GCA_947442115.1 Bacteriovoracaceae bacterium
AGCATGGTGAAAGCGGATTGAATAATGGCTTCTTGTAATTGAGTTGTGAAAAAATAAATAGAAGAAATAGTGACTCCTAAAAGGATCAAAATGATACAAAAAAATTGAAAGTAAAAGACCCCATCAATTGCAGGTCCTTTAAGTTTAATTAGGTCCTCTGGAATTGAAATAGGCTCTCGATTTCTTTTTGCTTCTGCATAGGCACACAGAAAATCACCTAACTTTACCAACAACTTCTTCTTCCCAAGCCCCACTATGCGAATTTTTTGACCTCGAGATTCTTTAAGTACATGGCACATTTCAATTAACTGATTAAAAGGTCTTAAGGTGATATGGGCGAGAAAAAGCCCCACAAAGAAAACCCCAACGATAAAAATTCCAACATAGGGTATGTAATCAACCTGAGACTGCAGGAGATAATCCGTAAAATCCTGGAGTGATTGACCGTCTAAGGGAAAACCATTGGCCCGGAAATATGAAAAATTCATGACGAGTAAAAGCCAAACGGAATAGATAACAACTCCTATCATCAACACTGGAACGGCAGTCACAAGGAAAGCTGTTTTCAAAGAAAACTTGGAGTCTTGAGAACTGAATAGACCTTTCATAAAACCACCCTTCATTAAGCCTCAATGAACAATCTGTTCATGATAAAGGACAACCGAGGGCCACCCAAGAATTTAAGGATAATGACCATTTTCAAGCTAACCAATTGATTTCTCGAGGATCTCAAGCTATTGAAAGAACATCTTTTAGTCGAAAGGACATAAAAAATGGTCAAAATTCTTTTTCCAAAACTCAACCCCTCCTTCATTTTATCCGATAGGTAAATAAATTTAATGATGACCGAGGTTCGACTTCTGGAACAGTTTTTTAGAGTTTTTGACGACTTTCTTGATGCTGTCATGATCATTAATGATCAAAAAGAAATCCTTTACCTCAATACTTCTGGTGAAAATCTTTTTCATCTTCGCTTAAAAAGAATTTTATCAAAAAAATCTTATGATTGCGTAAGCTTTAGTTTAGATCACCTTTTTTGTATGCCCGATGGAGACACTGGCAAAGAATCACCTAGTCAGTATTTTGAAGTTGATTTTTCCACTCCCAAAGATATTAAGGGCAAAGTTCAGGTCATGATCACCCCTGTGAATCTCGATCATTCACCCAAAATGTGGCTTATTTATTTTCATAATGTCACTGATGAAATCAATCTCTCCTCGGCTTACATTTCTGAAAGTAAGGAGAAGGCCAAGGCATCAGGTGAACTTTTTAAGATTCAAGGTGATCTTAAAGAATACACCGAAATGGCGCTCAAGGACCAAATGACAGGGCTTGGAAATTATCGCTACTTTGAGCAACAAATGGTGAAGGCCCTGAATAACATTGCCCTAGAAAATAAACCTATTGGGCTTGTGATGATGGATGTGGATAAGTTTAAAGTTTTTAACGATACTTATGGCCACCAACAGGGAGATGAAGTTCTGAGACATGTCGGAAAATGCCTCTCCCAATCTATTCGAGCGACAGACGTTGTCGCCCGTTATGGTGGTGAAGAATTTGTGATGATTCTGAATAATTGTCACCTCGAAGGTCTTCAGGTGGTTTGTGAAAAAGTTCGCAAATCCATTGAAGAGACAATGGTTCCATACCTCAAAATGCCAGGAGAATTTCTCCATGTAACTTTGAGTCTAGGTGGTATAACCATTGCCCCTGAAATGTTAGTGGCAAGTGGTATAAGTGACTTTAAAACATTACTCGAAGAGGCAGATAAAAATCTTTATGAGGCCAAACACTCTGGTCGAAATCGTTTTGTTACTTCGACTTGGACAATGAAGAAATAGCCTGAACGTCCATCCTTTTATACCATGGAAATTTAAGTCTTCCGGGAGATATTTCAACTCTTAAAAACTGACCTTGAACGGCCAAGTGATACAGTTCACTTGAAACTCGAAGAGTTGTTGGAATTTGATAAAACCTATAATTATTTTTTTGTTGGAGATGTAACAGGTAATAGGTATTGGTCCCCCGTCGTGAACGAGTCACTCGAGTGGTTTTATCTTCGATCAAAAGTTCAATCATGGTGGTCCTATTTTGATCTAAATTAATATTTAAATCGCTTAAGAAACCGGTCGCCGCTGCGGGAAAACCTAAAATGAGAACCAAAGCACTTTCAGTAATGATACGATGACCGCGTGATGATCCTCTGAAAATGTAAAAAACTAAAAAGATAAGGGCGAGACAAGCAGCTGAAGAATAAACAAGACCTACTTCAATTAAGGGGTAGATATCTAGGTAAATACTCTCATCGCCAGAGGCAAGTTCGAGAAAACAAGTAAACCCATATGCAGCAATGGACCAAACAACACATTCTGTTAAAAGATATTTCCATGCAAAGGGATCAGAAAAATTTCCGCGCCATTTTTTTTCAATTCCCGCAAGAGCTTTATAAATCTGAATTCCATTCGTTAAATACGTATTATCAAAAACATGTTCTTTAGAGAATTTTATTTTAAAATAATTTCCATCGATAACAATTTGTTTGAATCCAAGTTTCGAAAGCTTAACGATAATTTTTTTTAATTCCTCATCCGAAGCAATATGCTTATTGAGTGAGAGACTATCACTGGCCATATAAATTCTATCATCAAATTCTTTATCGCCTGTTTGAAATTCAACAGATAAACCAATATATTTGAGAAACCTATCCCAGGCTTTTTCAGGATTGAGTTTAAAGACAAAACGGCTTTTGAATGGAATCCAAATGGAAGCATCATGCTTGGACTGAACAAGTTTAAAATCAATCCCATCAAGGCTCATTTTCTTTGCAAAAAATAACAGTCTTATATTTAAAAGACGGGCGAGAAACCCAAGGATGAGAAACCCTAACTTTGGTAAAAGAAACATGGTTCAGCCTTTCTGACTATTTCTATCAAGTATCGGAAGCTTTATCGTTTTCCTTTAATTCTCATTCGCTTGTCTGCATTCTTTACGAAGGAGGTCAAAGGGGGCTAAGATGGTTCTTTTTTTAACTCTCTCATAGTCAAGGACGAAGCTATGATTACTGTAAAGTTCCCTGGAGCACCACTTGAGGTGGGCAATTTTGTGGCCGGCGCTTGGAAAAATGGATCTGGCCAAAAAATACCCGTGTTAAGCCCCTATAATCACCAAAATCTTGGAACAATTTTTGATTCAACTCTTGATGATGTTCATCATGCTATTGAAGCCGCGGCTAAGGCCCAAAAAGAATGGGCGCAAACTCCCATCAAAGAGCGCTCAAAAATCATGTTCAACTTTCGCCACATTCTGATGAGAGATCTAGAAGAGATTGCTCATTTAAAATCTTCTGAATCTGGGAAAACCTTTCAAGAAGGCCTGGCGGGACTCATGAAAGGAATAGAAGTTCTGGAATTTGCCCTCTCCATCCAAAATCTCGATCTTGGTGGAAAGCTTGAAGTGTCTCGAGGTGTGCAATGTGAATACCGTCGGGAGGCCCTTGGGGTGGTGGCGAACATTACTCCTTTTAATTTTCCTGCGATGGTGCCGATGTGGACGATTCCGATTGCCCTCACTCTTGGTAATGCCTATATTTGGAAGCCTTCTGAAAAAACTCCTCTCACATCACTCAAAATTGCGAATGCTTTAAAAGAGGCGGGACTTCCTGCTGGTGTCTTTACTGTGATTCAAGGAAAGCAGACTGCAGTTGAGGCGATTATTGACCATCCTGCCGTTAAGGCGATTGGTTTTGTGGGTTCCACAAAGGTTGCAAAAATTGTTTATGAGCGTGGAACAAAACTTGGCAAAAGAGTTCTCTCTCTCGGAGGAGCTAAGAATCACATTGTTCTTCTTCCCGATGCCAACCTTGATTTAAGTGGAATGGGCATTTCAGACTCCTTCACCGGTTGTGCTGGTCAGCGCTGTATGGCAGCTTCTGTGCTTTTGGCCGTAGGAGATGTTAATAAACATATTGAAAAAATTGTTGAAAGAGCAAGTTCTATTCAGCTTGGAAAAGATATGGGTGCCATTATCACCCGTGAGCAAGTTGAATTTCTTAAAGGGGCCATTGATCGCGCTGAAAAAGCAGGAGCAAAAATTCTTCTCGATGGAAGAAAGGCCACTGCTCCAGCTGGACTTGAAGAAGGTCACTGGCTTGGGCCCACTATTCTTGATCATGTTCAACCAGGATCAGAAGCGGCTACAATTGAACTCTTTGGCCCGATCATTTCAATTGTGCGTTGTAAAGATATTACAGAAGCCATGAAAATTGAAAACTCAGTGGACTATGGAAATGCCTGCTCAGTTTTCACATCTAGCGGCGTTCATGCTGAAAGAGTCATCCGTGAAGCATCTACAGGAATGGTAGGAGTGAATATTGGAGTCCCAGTCCCAAGAGAGCCTTTTTCTTTTGGTGGGATCAATGCTTCAAAATTTGGTCATGGTGATATTACGGGCCATCACAGTTTAGATTTTTGGAGTAATGTGAAAAAAATTACTTCTAAATGGGAAAAACAAGTCGATTCAAATTGGATGTCTTAAGGAATTTTTATGCAAAACGAACAAAAACCACATCACGTTATTCTCGCGACTCACTCGAACTTAAAATTTAAAGAAAGTTTGCCTGTCCACTGGGGTGCTAAGAATCCTATGGCCAGAGGCCCAGTCGTTGCTTCTCAAACTGACACAACAAAAAGAAATGCCATTGGGACACACTCTGGCTCTTATACAGTTTATCGTGCCCTTTCTGTGGCCAGTGGGAAGTTCTCCCCTCTCCA
>CANEVK010000235.1 GCA_947442115.1 Bacteriovoracaceae bacterium
CATACCTGACCGTTAGAATGATGAGGTATAAGATGGTTCACTTTATGAGAATAAAAAAAACTCAAAGGATTCTGCTTAAAACCTGCCTTGAAGCTTGATTTCATCAGGGCGGCGACTAGCCCACTATTAAAATGTCGATGCAGATTAAACACCAAATCAAAGCGGATTTTTCGAAGTTCCCAGATGAGTTTAAAAAGATTTTTAGTTTTGCCGCCGGTCTTATCCCAGACCCAAACTTTATAAATACTTGAAAGCCCCTGAATGACAGACTCGTTCCCCTTTCTGAGGAAGAAATGAATTTCACTTTCTGGAAACTGCTCTTTAACGGCACGGGCAAACTGGCTCGCCAGGATGGTGTCGCCAATAAAGGCGGTCTGGATGATCAGAATTTTTTTAGACGTCACGGGGTTCATAAGCTAAGATTAACATATTATTATGGAAAAAATCACCGCTATTATCCCCACCTTTAATGAAGAAGTGCATATCAAAGAAGCCATTGAGTCAGTTCTTTGGTGTGATGAAATTATTGTGGTGGATTCATTTTCTCAAGATCGGACTGTGGAGATTGTAAAATCCTTTCCTCATGTTCGCCTCCTCGAGCATGAATATGAGCACTCCGCTGCTCAGAAAAACTGGACGATTCCCCAGGCCTCTCATCCATGGATTTTTCTTTTAGATGCGGATGAGAGACCAACGCCTGAACTCGTTGATGAAATTAAGCAAGTCGTGAAAACCGGCACCAAGTTTTCTGGATTTTGGATCTATCGCCGTAATCACTTTATGGGTAAAAGAATTAATTACTCTGGCTGGCAATCAGACAAAGTGATTCGTCTGTTTAAGCGCGATGAATGTAAGTACCAAAATAAACACGTCCATGCGGAAATTGAATCCAAAGGTGATATTAGTATTTTGAAGCATAAGCTCATTCACTACACCTACAAAGATCTCACTTCCTATCTTAAGAAAGCTGATCGCTACACCACTTGGGGTGCTCTTGATCGCTTTCATAAGTTTGAAAAACAAGGCCGAAAGATTGGTCTTCCTTATCTTTTCCTCAGACCCTTTGGAAGATTTTTGAGACACTATTTTTGGAGATTAGGCATTCTAGATGGAACCCATGGTTTTGTGGTTTCTCTTCTTGCGGCCTACAATGTCTTTATTCGAGCGGTGAAAATCTGGCGTTTGCAAAATGGTGAGAAGATCGAAGATCCGTTTAAGAAATAAAGTTTAAGATATCTTGAAAAAAATAAATAAATAGACCAATTTTTGTTCCAAGATAAATAAGATTAAAGAGTGAAGCTGTGTTTTTCATACGGCAGGGATCTTAACTTTATCTGGATTTTTGTGGTGAAAAATAAAGCTCAGTTAGTAAATTTTACGCATCCATAAGGATATTCCAATCATGAAACTTCAAGACCTTATCTCTCAGACAGACCTCGATATGACCCCGGAGCAGGTCAAAGCTTTCTTTTTGGGAGTGCTTACGGCCGAAAGACCTCTGCCTTTTTCTAAGGCGATGGAGGAGATGCTCTCTCAAACACCTGAGGCACAAAAAGAGCTTGAAGAAGAAATGAAGGCTTTATGGGGTGAACTCCAGGCAAACAAAATGATTTCACTTCAAAAGATCTTTGGGGATGAAAGTGATCTGCATAATTTCCTTTTGACGGCCAAAGATCAGCTGGATTTTTACCTCACGGCCCTCAGCCTCTCAGGAACAAATATAGAAAATTGCAAAGATGAAGAGAGAGCTGATCTCATCGATGCTCTAGAAGATCTTGTGATGGAGCTTGATGATTATCTCTCAGAGGAAAAACCAACTCCCTCACAAGGCGAAGAGCTCAAAGAAGCCTTGCTGGAAACCTGGAATGATTATTTAGAGATGATTAAGCGATAAGATTTAATATTTTAGATTTATAAGAGAGTTTAAAATCCGGATGCTCGAGCAAAAAGATTTTAAGCCCTGAGTTTCTCAATTTACAGGCCGGACATTTAAGGCATCCCTCTTTTTCCACACCTTCATAGCAAGTGATGGTGGTTTCTAAAAGATACTCCAAGACCCCCAGGCCATCCCCAAGCTCCATAGATTCTTTTTTTGTCATCTGGATAATTGGAGTGCGGATTTCAAATTGAGGATTCGCAAAATCTAAACGAAGGGCCGCTTCGATCAGATCCATATAAGAGCGCGAACAATCCCGGTAACCAGAGTTGGCCCCTTCAAGCTCCATCACACCTAGATAAATGCAACTTGCACCGAGAGAGTGAGCATGAATGCCGGCCACTCTGGCCATCAAGCCATTGCGTCCTACCACTAAAGTGTTAGGGGCTTCACCTGTGAGATGTTCAATCTTTTTATTTTTTCCAATCAGAGCACTTTCAGTAATCTGAGCAAGGCAATTAAGATCAACTTCAGTGTGGTCCACTTTAAAATATTCAGAAATCAGTTGAGCTCGTTTAAGTTCTTCTTCATGGCGCTGCCCATAGGTAAAAGAAAGAGAGAGCACTTCACTGGCCCCAAATTCTTTTACGGCAAGTGCCAGGCACAAGCTTGAATCCATTCCACCAGAGTGAACAACCAGAGCTTTTTTCTTCATTAGTAGGGCTTCTTTTTTTCCCACTCATAGGCCGAGCGGATAATAACTTTGAGATCATCAAATCGGGGCTTCCAATGAAGACTGCTATGAATGCGCTCAACCTTGGCGGTTAATGAGGCAGGATCTCCAGGACGACGATCAGTCTCAATCACTTTAAAGTTAACTCCAGTGACTTCTTTCACGAGATTCACCACTTCTTTCACACTAAAACCATGGCCATAGCCACAGTTAAAAATATCTGATTTTCCCCCACGCTCCAGGTACTCAAGGGCCTTCACATGGGCTTCAGCAAGATCAGACACATGAATATAATCTCGAACACAACTTCCATCAGGCGTTGGATAATCAGTTCCATAAATTTTTAAAAGATCTCTTTTTCCGCAGGCCGCTTCACAGGCAACTTTAATAAGATGAGTGGCTTCAGGAAAGGACTGACCAAGTTGCCCCTCAGGATCTGCTCCTGAGACATTAAAGTAACGAAGGGCCACAAATCGAAATGCAGATGAAGCTGCTAAATCTTTGAGCATTTGTTCTGTCATGAGTTTTGAGTGCCCATAGGGATTAATCGGAGCAAGCAGAGATGTTTCTGTACAAACTCCATCCCCAGGCATGCCATAGACAGCTGCCGTAGATGAAAATATAAATTTTTCAACTTTATATTTCTCACAAAGAGAAAGAAGAAAGTGTGAATGAAGAGTATTGTTTTGATAATACTTCAAAGGATGCGAAACACTTTCAGGTACAACAATACTTCCCACAAAATGCAAAACCGCTTGAAATTTCTTTGTTTCAAATAAAGTCTCTAACTTTGATTTTTCCGCCAGATCTCCTACAACAAGTTCACCATAAGTAATCGCTTGGCGGTGTCCGGTTGAAAGGTTGTCATAAATAGTGAGCTCATGCCCAAGTTTTCCTAGGGCCTTCACAACGTGGGACCCGATATAACCAGCACCACCAGTGATAAGAATTTTCATATCAATCCTACAGCGTTTTTAAATATTCAATTAGCTCTAGTCTACTCTCGTGATTAAGCTTTTTAAAGGACTCAAAGTAGTGTCCCTGATTGGAATGACCTGGTCTTGAGGTCTCATACATCTGTCGCGCTGATTCAAGCTTAGGGGAAACGATCGTGAGGCCCATTCTTTCTTCATCAAAGCGATCTCGCTCTCCGGCATTTTTCAATGAAAACGTTTTGGAGCGCACACTTGGATCAAGAAGAAGCTCATAAACAGATGGAACAGAGGCATTATGGAGGTAAGGAAAGCGCGCCCACACACCCCAAAGTTTTTGGGCCACATAGCCTGGCTCTTTTTTACGGACAGATTGAATCACATCGTTGAGTGGATTTTTTTCAATAAGTCCATAGAGCTCTTCGGTGAGAGCGTTTAAGCGATCAGGATCCGTCTTCACCACTCTTAATGGGATATGCTTGGGAGACACAAAAAGCGGATGTCCGTTTGAATCGCGCTCGTGTTCGCCGTGGCAGCCTAAACAGGTCGCCTGATAAACTTGCTCCCCTCTTTTGGCCTTCTCTTGATCAATCTTAAATGGATAACGAGGCGATAAAAAATGCCCAAGGTAATCTTCTGCTTGATGAACTTTTGAAAAATACTCCCTCACGTTTTCTGGAGTCTGACCGGCATAAAGCTCAACAGCAATTCCCCAACCTCCGAGTTCACCATTGCCCTCTCCGTCCCAAAAAGAGCCAGATTTTCTTTTCTCCCCATAACCCCAAAGGTGCGGAACCTTCACTTGGCCCCGTGGAAAATTTTGTGGGAAGGGAAGATTTTGGACTTGATAAAACCAAGAACGAATAAGACTAGTGGGAACTAGGCCTTGAGTTTGGTTTGAAATATTTTTATCAGCAAGACCCTTGGTAAAGGCCAAAGCACGCTCATGCACTTCTTTAAAAGCAGGGTTTGAGCGTGGAATCGCTCCCCACATTTTCATGCCCAAGTAAGCATCTTGTCCAATCTGTCCCACATCGATATTTTTATTTCCAAGACCGATAATATACTCACCAGCGGCCTTACCTGAGTGGCAAGCCACACAGCCCAGAACTCCAATTTTCATTTCTTTATAAGGAACGGAGTACAAGCCTTTGGCCTGGTTATTTTCAAACAAAAGTCCCCAGCGCTGATAAATAGGACCTAAATCCTGAGTCCCTACTCCGC
>CANEVK010000236.1 GCA_947442115.1 Bacteriovoracaceae bacterium
GATGCTTATAATGATTTTATTCAGGGAATTGCTGTTATTGTTGGTCTCATTTGTATGCTCGTTGCTATTGTCATGGACTTAGGGGGAGTTCAGGCCGCACTTTCAGTTATTCCCGTCGAAAAACTTTCCTTTATTAATGAGGAAAATCAGAGCTTGAGCTTCCTGGGGCATCTTGAGCTTTGGATGGTTCCCATTTTGGGCTCACTTATGGCCCAAGAGCTTGTTTCTCGAGTGGTGGCGAGTCGATCTGAAAAAGTTGCATTTCACTCAACCCTAAGAGCGGCCGGAATTTATCTTTTTGTAGGATTGATTCCTGTTTTTATTGGTCTCTTTGGACCACGCTATTTTCCTGGGCTTAAAGATTCAGAAACTCTCATGCCTCTCATTGCAAAAACTCATTTGCATTATAGTTTTTATATTATTTTTATTGGAGCTTTGGTTTCTGCCATCCTTTCAACCGTTGACACGACCTTACTCTCATCTTCGGCCTTAGCAAGTCACAACCTTATTTATCCACTTTTTCCTAATCTCAATTCAAAGCAGCAGGTCTTGGTGGCCCGTGGCGGAACTTTATTTTCTGGAATAATCGCTTATGGAATTGCTTTCTCTTCAGACTCAATAACTGATCTTGTAGAAACTGCCTCAGCAATGGGTGGCCCAAGTATTTTGGTGATGACTATGATTGCCTTATGGTCAAAAAAGGGCGGAGCTAAGAATGCTCTTTTTGCTATCGTTGCAAGCTTAGTAAGTTGGGTGTTAACTCAATACTTTTTTGAGATTGAATTTCCGATTATTCTTACTGTTGTCGTCTGTGGTGCAAGTTACTTTCTGTCCTTGCCATTTTTTAAGCATCAAGAAGAGAGAGAAATCGTGCCAAACCCTATTGTGTCTGGCACGAACAAATTAAGTTAAAGAAGTTGGCGCACCAAAATCGCGATCCATAACGGTTTTTCTTTTGTCGGCCTTGGCATTTTCAATCGCCTTATTGCAAATCGCTTGAACTCTAATAGTGAGTTGCTCAATCGCCTGGCCAGATGTTGAAAGACCGGATTCATCCTTAATCATTTTTTTAACTTTTGACGCAACGACCAAGGCTTCATCTATCTTTGGATTTTCAATATAAAGATTGAAATCCTTACCCATAACTGTTTTTCTTCCCAGTTTTTGAGTGTGCGCCACAGCATCACGACAGGCCTTGACGATGTCCTGGTTCAGGGGCTCAAAAAAGCTGGCAGACGTATTAAAATCACCTTTTTCTTTGATGTATTTTTTAACTTTTGAAATAACGATCAGGCTCTCCATAAAGGCTCCTTGAGTAAAATATTTAAAGCAGAATAACTATGCTTTAAAGGCCCTTTTTGGGCAAGATGAAATCGTGAACTTAACTATTAATTGTTCACTGTACAAACAAGGTTGGATGAGTTAGTTTTTCAATCTCAAATTTTAGCCTTTTCCCTTAGGGATTTTCGATGGATGACACACAACGTATTGTGATGACCGGCATTGGTCTCACTGCTCCAAATGGAAATAATCTGACTGAGTTCAGGGCCAATCTCCTCGCATGTAAGTCGGGAGTTAAGCATCATGAAGTTCGTTACATGGGTAAGCAAGTTGCTGGTATGTGCGACTTTGATGAATTTAAATATCAATCAAAAAAGCTTCGCCGTAGAGGGACGCGTGCCGGAAGTGTTTCAATCTTCTGTGCAAACGAAGCGCTTAAAGATTCTGGTATCGATTGGGAGAAAGTTGATAAATCGATGGTCGGTGTTTACATCGGAATTACGGAGCATGGAAACGTTGAGACCGAAGAAGAAATCTATCAAATGCATCAAAATAACTTGGATTGGAAATTATGGTCACCGCACCACAATCCAAGAACTGTCGCCAATTCTCCAGCTGGTGAAGTGACATTAAATCTTAACATTACTGGTCCACACTATACGCTCGGCTCTGCTTGTGCTGGCGGGAACGTAGGAATCATTCAAGGTGTTCAACAACTTCTTCTCGGTGAAGTAGATTTAGCTTTTGCTGGTGGAATTTCTGAGTCTTCCCAGACTTTTGGGATTTTTGCTGCATTTGCTGCTCAAGGTGCTCTGGCCCAGCATGAAGATGCCACTAAGGCCTCTCGACCTCTTGATAAAAATAGAAATGGAATTGCTATCTCAGAAGGTGGCTGTATTTATATCCTCGAGCGTCTATCAGATGCTAAAAAAAGAGGCGCAAAAATTTACGCTGAAATCGTGGGATATGCGATCAATTCAGATGCCACTGATTTCGTAAATCCTAATGGCGAAAGACAAGTTCAATGCATGCATAAAGCGATCAAAAGAGCGGGATTGAAAATTTCTGATATCGATATTGTGAATATGCATGCTACTGGTACTGGCACTGGTGATATTAATGAGAGTAAGGCCGTAAGAGATGCGTTTTCTGAGTCCACGAAGACATTTGTGAATTTTACCAAGGGACACATTGGTCACTGTATGGGAGCTGCTGGTTCACTTGAGCTGGCCGGAAATATTCCAAGCTTTCAGGATGGGGTGGTCCATCCGGGTATGAATATTACTGAACTTGATCCCGATTGTGCGATTCCTAATCTTGTTTTCAATGAGCCTAAATATGTCGGAAATATTAATTACATTTTAAACAATTCATTTGGAATGTTAGGAATTAATTCAGCTTTAATTGTTAAAAAGTTTACTGTTTAAGGAGTATAAGCCCTATGACTGCAGCCAATGTTCGTCAAATTGTTATCGATATCATTTCTGATATTGCCCCTGATGAAGACGTTACAAACCTTGATGATAAAATATCTCTTCGTGAGCAACTTGACCTAGATTCTATGGATTTTTTGGATATTGTGATGGAACTTCGTAAGCGCCATAGAGTAGAAGTCCCTCAAGAGGATTATCCTAAATTGGCGACTCTTGAGTCTTGCGTAACTTATCTTTCACCTAAATTCGCGTAATTTAAAAAATGAACTACGATGCTATTGTCATCGGCGCCGGGATGTCTGGTCTTGCGGCCGGCATCCGTTTGGCCATGTTTGACAAGAAAGTCGTTATTCTTGAAAAACACTCCATCCCCGGTGGACTAAATTCTTATTATCAGCGCCGAAATTTTCAAAAAGGTGGGATACGTCAATTTGATGTAGGCCTACACGCTTTGACAAATTTTATTAAAAAAGGTGAGAAAGCTAAGCCCTTTTCAAAATTATTAAAGCAATTAAGACTGTCGTATGACGATTTTAAGCTTTGTCCTCAAACCTATTCAAAAATACTTTTCCCTGGCGTCGAACTTAAGTTTTCAAATGATTTTGAGCTTCTTCTTTCAGAAGTTTCTGAGAAGTTTCCAAAAGAAATGGACCAGTTCTTAAGTCTAGTGGAAAAGGTCAAAGGCTTTAATGAGCTTGATTTAAGTCTTGGTTATCAATCCTCACGGGAAGTTCTCAAGTCAATGATCTCCGATGAGTTACTTATTGAAATGCTCTTATGTCCTTTGCTGATTTATGGATCAGCTTGGGAAGATGATATGGATTTTGCACAATTTGTGATCATGTTCAAGTCACTTTATTTCGAAGGCTTTTCTCGGCCTCAAGGTGGGGTAAGGACGATCATCTCACTCATGATGAAAAAAATTGAAGAGCTAGGCGGAGAGATAAGATTTAAATCACCAGTGAATTCAATCCTTACACGAAACGGACGCTCCATTGGCGTCAATGTTGGCGGTGAAGAAATTTTTGCACCAGTGATATTGTCTAGTATTGGATATCCAGAAACCTGTCGCATCACGCCTGAGCTTGCGGAGAAAGTTTCTCCTAGAGTTGGAGCGATGACATTTTTAGAAAGTATTTTTGTTTTTGATAAAAAAATTATGCCGTCTCAAAACGACTCAACAATTATTTTCTATAATAATCAAAAAAAATATAACTACCGCCCTGCTGCTCACTATTTTGATGATTCATCTGCAGTCGTTTGCTTTCCTGATAATTATGAAATTCAAAATCAAGAGGGAGAAGGCACTGTCCGTGTGACTTATATGGCCAATTATGACCAATGGAGAAATTTAGAAAGAGTAGACTATGATCAAAAAAAAGAAGAGGTTGGCTCTTCGGCTTTGAGCTTAGTAAAAAAACTTTCTCCTGGTTTTGATGGTGAACTTCTTTTTCAAGATATTTTCTCACCACTTACCATTGAGCGCTACACTTGGCATTTAAATGGAACGGTTTACGGCTCAATCGATAAAACCCGTGATGGCTCGACGCCAGTGTCGGGACTTTTTATTATTGGAACTGACCAAGGTTTCCTAGGTATTGTTGGGGCCATTCTTTCTGGTATTTCACTGGCCAATTTGCATGGTCTGATGGGAGCTGAGGGATGATATTTAAACATTTAAGACTTCATTCTTTTGCTTACCAAGAACCGGATCAATTTTATACCTCTGATGATATTGAAAACGAGCTTTCTGAACTTTATGATCGCGCTAGATTGCCCAAAGGTCGCCTCGAGTTACAGACTGGGATTAAGCGGCGTGGATTCTGGCACAAAGGAACTCCACCAAGTACAATTGCTAGTCTAGCAGCTGAGAAAGTTCTTAAAAATTTCCCTCGTGAAAAAATAGATTTATTATTGCACGCTTCAGTTTGTAGGGATTTTTTGGAACCGGCCACAGCAGCTGTTGTTCATGCAAAGCTTGGTCTTTCACCTCATTGTATGATTTCTGA
>CANEVK010000237.1 GCA_947442115.1 Bacteriovoracaceae bacterium
ATGTCTATGACTTGATGAGGTTTAATACCAAGATAATCAAAGATTTTTGATAACTGGCCGGGGTGAAAATCTCCGGCCATCCAAATTTCAGCTTTCTGTTGATCAATAAAGGCAAAACGCGAAGAATCAGTTTTAAAATCTTTCCATGGAAAAGTATTAAGATGAGTATGGTAAATAGTCCATATATCTTTAATTTTGGATGTACTTTTTCGCATCCTCGCCTTTCGAAAATAAGCCGCCAGCTGTGGCAATGTCGTTATCATTCTTAACTCCATTAATTTACCACGCTCACTAAGAAACTCCCCTTCTAGTGAATAAACGACTGGTTTAAAAAAATTTATATTTTTCAAGACCTCTTGAGATATATTTTTTCCACCATTATCATTATCTAAAAAAAATAAATCCTCTTTGGGGTCGATATTCTTCATCAATCTAGAATGATTCAAAAGCAAATCCTCCGATGGATTATACATTAAGGGTACCTCACCAGAGATTTTAGATTTCCACCAAGTCCACATCTTAAACTCCTTTTAAATTTCAAAAACGATGGTCTTTCACTTGCAGTATTCTTTTTTAGGCCTAGGCCAGGAGGTCATCATGGAACGTTGTGAAAATTGCGGAAACAGTTATGCTAAAACCTTCAAAGTTCTTATCGGAGGAAACAAACACACCTTTGATTGCTTTGAATGCGCCATTCAAAAGCTTGCTCCCTTATGTGAAAGTTGCGGGACTCGTATTATTGGGCATGGCCTTGAAAAGGGACAGCAAACCTTTTGTTGCGCCGGCTGTGCAAGGAAAATGGGCATTACTGAACTCATAGACCATGTGCCCCTAAGCTAGTGAGGTTGGGGCACACATAACCCCAACCTAAATGTTTTCAGAGATCTCATGAGGTAGTTCTTGGTAATAGGGAGGGACATTAATTTCATTGATTATTTTTTTTAGGCCAGACATCTGGTTTAAGAACCGTGTGGCAAGTTTTTTCATTTTTCTCGTTGGAACCCACCCTCTTAAGTTAACAACCTGATCATGAACAATAACTTCAATATGGGAGGCATCAATCTCAGGATGAAAGGTTAAATTCAAACATACTTCCTCCCAAAGCCTTTTGTCTGGATCATAGTTTTTTGGACCAAGACCAACAAAAGAAAATTTCTCAGGTGACTCAAATTCAACTCCAGCATAATTATAAGTGTTATTTTTTGCCATACATGCCTCCTACGCTTTAAACTCTCGTCCCAAAAGGGTATGTCTCTGGAAATTTAAGATGATTAAAATGACTGCCCATTGGAACAATTGGATTGGTTTCATCGATATAAATAAAGGCATCATAACGATGACTGAGAGAGCTTTGGACATAGTTTCTTCTCATTTCAGAATCAGGTTCATAAACAACACCTATCGCCCTATGGGGAACAGAGGTCGCCAGGCTTCCCGTTTTTGATGACTGATCAAAAATGGAAAATAAATTTGGAGAATTTAATTTTTTGGAAAGTTGATGGAAGTATGCTTCGGCACTCAATGGTTTTCCCGGCGGAATCATTTTTATTTCTGCTGGCCCATCCCAAGCATCGGAAGCAAGGACAGCTCCACTATTTGTCCCCATCCCTATTAAACCGACATGCTCATCACCCAATATCTCTCGGGCCAGACCTCCCAAGGAAATTTCTCCTTGAGAAACCATTTCAGTTGCGCGGTAATCACCGATATGTGAATTATGGGCCCAAACGATTCCTTTAGAATGTTGACCATAATGATGAAGAAGACTTTCAAGCGTATCAAACATATGTTGATCACGAACATTCCATGAATTTTGTTCACCAAAAATCATGGCTCGGTAGTAATCTTCAGCATGTCTAAGAATCTTGGCATTTTGAATAAGATCCAAGTATTCATCCGTGCCAGTCGCCTTCGCCTCTAATCTTCCGGTCAGAAGATCTTCAAGAACATTGATTATTTCATTTTTACAACCTTCGGGGGCCTGAAACAGGGAGCGTGCATAAGTCATCTCATCCCTGCTAAAAGCATTTAAACAAGTAAAGTACTTCTCTGCTTTGATAGCGGAGTCTGGATCAATTTTGTTTAAGATTCTGATCACTTGATCCATGGAATCAAAAAGTGAGTAGACATCGAGCCCATGAAAACCTACAGACTTTTTAAAATCAAGATTATATTTTTTTTGCCATTCAATAAAATCTGAAATCTCCGTATTTGCCCACATCCATGTTGGCCATCGATCAAAGTGGCCAAGGGATTGTGCTGAATCTTCCTGATTCTTATTTTTAACAAATTCATTTACATGTTGTGAGGATGGCCAATCTCCCTCGATACAAACAAAATTAAATTCATACTTACTGATAAGAGTTTGAGTGATGGCACTTCTCCAGCGATAAAACTCGGCACTTCCGTGACTTGACTCACCTATCATGACAACTTTCTTGTCACCCATTAAATCAATCAGTGGTGCAAGATCAGTCTCCTCTTGAAATGGTCTTGAGTGTTTTTCAAGTGATGATAAAAAATCTTTTCCATTCAAATTCATAGGTTTCTCCCTTTTTGATCTGACTTAGAGGAAGCTTGTCTTAGGGAAGAAAAAATGGGAATGACATAAATCAACAGATGTCTTGCTACAGAGCACATCTCTAGTTAGGTTTATAACCTTAATAAATCCTTCAAATTTAAATGAATCTCTATGCCTCGCTAAGATTAAATTCTATACAGATGGTGTAAGGAGTTTCCATGCTTAAAATGACGAGGAAGAATTGCCTTGAATGTCCTGCCCAGTGCGAGAGCCTATTTCAGGGCCTAAAAAATACCGACCTTGATGGATTAAAACAATTCAATACGAGTCAGTCTTTTAAAAAAGGCGATATCATCTTTCATCAAGGCACCCCCTCTTTCGGTCTCTATTGCATTGAAGAGGGAAATGTAAAAATTTATAATCAAGCAGATGATGGTCGAGAAATTATCTCTAAAATAGCATCCACCGGTGATCTCATTGATATGAGCAGCCTATTCAACACTAAAGATTATCAAGTCAGTGCAAAGGCCCTCAGCGCTGTCAAATGTTGTTTCATCGAAAAATCTCAATTAAAAGAAATGGCCAAGGATAATCAACAAATTAATTTTGAACTCTTTAAATTCCTAGAAAGGGAACTCATTACAGCAAACCAACGCAGCAATGAACTCATTTTAAAAAATCTAAAAAGTAGACTTGCGACCTATCTCATTCGAACAGCCATTCCCCCGAGCATACAAGGTCATAAATTGGCATCTCATCTCTCAAGGGAGGAACTCGCTGGTCATCTTGGAAGTGCCCATGAAACTGTGATTAGATGCCTAACTGAATTTAAGGAATTAGGTTATATTCGGGAGGAAAATCGTACTTTTCATATTTTAAACAGGGATAAACTCTCTGAATTAAGTGGCGGCCCTGTTTAGAAGTGTTTAGTCATTAGACAGATCAATTGGCTTCCGGTGCTTTTTACAATCAAGACCATCCTTTTTTACCTTCAGGTTATTATACCTAAATGATTCAGATCATTTCATTTCTCTTACTTCTCACTTCTTGCTTATCTTTTGGCAAGACCTATGAATTCAAGCAACTTTATAAGGAGCTTGGTTACCATAAACAACAGGATTATTTCAATTCTTCGCCAGATGAGATCATGAGTATTGAAAGTTATATTGATAAATATGAATCTTTTTACTCTGAAATAAATGATTTTTTAAGATTTTATCCTGCTCAATATGATTATGGTGGAACGTCCCCGGAAATGGCGTCCCAAAACGTAAAGGACATAGACAAGATTATTTCTAAGGCACCACTACTGCCAAAAGATATATTTCTTTTCAGAGGCCTGACATTAAAATGGCGGCAAGATCGCCCATTTGAAATAGGTGAAGAATTTGAGGATAAAGCCTACGTTTCCACAACAACCACTTTTTCAGTTGCTGAATATTTTGCGAAAGGACTTAGTTCTGACAGGCATATGAGTAAAACCAAAGCGCTATTTGCTCTTTACTTTACTTCTCAGAAAGTTCCAGGACTACTGATTGATCAAGGTGAAGATGAAGTTTTACTCAATCATGGTCAGAAGTTTAGAATTATGCAAAAAAGAAAGAGTACCGAATTTGATCTCTATTTAGTGCAAGTGTGTGCTAAGACTTGTGAAGCAAGCATTCAAAAAAAAGATGTTCACAATTGGTGGAAAGATCTAGAGAGATAGTTGGTAAACTCCCTTAAAAGTCCAGATACCAATAAAACCATATGGCATAAATCAAAGTCAAAATGATCACGACCCCATCGGCGATGAGCGCTGACAGGCGTGTTTCAGAATATTCTTCCTGATGAGAAAATTTAGCTCCCATCCATTTGACTCCAAAACTTAAAGTAACAAGAACAAAGAAAGCGAAAAGTCCAATACCTATTTTTATCCAAGAAAAGGAATTTTCTTTTGATTCCATTTTCTTTTCGAAGTGAAGATTTTTAGTCGTGTTGCTCTGATGGAGAACCACTGATGCAGTCTTGAGGACTGGTTCTTCAGTTTTTGAGCTCGTAGATGCTTTGAGTGATGGAATATCGGGGATAAGGTGCGCCGAGAAAGGAGTTTTCCTGCCAACGGGTTGGGCCTGAAGATTTATTTTAAACCTGACCGCCTCACCTAGCATGAGCTCATTTTGATCTAAGATCTTATTCCAATGGATACCA
>CANEVK010000238.1 GCA_947442115.1 Bacteriovoracaceae bacterium
AGGGGGAATTGGGACTCCAATGTTTCAATTGTAACTTCCCATTCAAGTGGTCCATTTGGTGTTTTGGCCCAATTAATTTTGGCAAAAATTGATTCTTTAGCATGGCCTGGATTGATGTAAACATTTTCTAGTTTTAAATGATAAAGGTGAAAGTGAGTCTGGATGAGCCAGATCAAATTAAGACCCAGTAAGAAAATGGTAAAAATAAGCAAAAGATTATTACTGTAACCAATGGCCAGAAGAAACATGAGGAAAAGCAGACCATTAAAGTATCCACCCATCCGTGTTGGAAAAATGTAAACACGGGTTTTCTTTCGAAACTGTGATCGGATCCATTTTTTCATTTTTTAATGAAGGGTACTTTTTTAAGTATTTCCGTTGAACGAGAATGTTCTTGAGAAATACTCAAAGATTGATGGGAAAAAATTCTATGGCCGGCCACAAAGGGGAAAACTTTTTGCACATCATCAGGAATAGTAAAATTTCTTCCGCTTAACCATGCCCATCCCTTGGAAGCCTCAATAAGATCTAAACCAGCACGAGGACTAAGACCAGCCTGAGATTCATATTTCCGAGTCTCCGCTAACAAGTCAGCCACATAGCCTAAAAGCATGGAGCTCGTTTCAACTTTAATAATTTCTTGCTGCCACTTTTCTAAAAAGTTTCTATCTGTCAGTTGATTTAAATTTTCAACTTGCGATAAACGACTACCTGAAGCAAGGAGTGAAATCTCTTCTTCACGGTTGAGATGCCCCATAGAAACTTTGAAAAGGAATCGATCGAGTTGTGACTCTGGTAAAGGATATGTTCCATGCTGACCTCGAGGATTTTGAGTTGCTATCAGACAAAAACGACGAGGCAGATTAAAAGTTTCACCATCAACAGTTACTATTTTTTCTTCCATGGCCTGCAAAAGTGCGCTTTGAGTTTTAGGACTCCCACGGTTGAGCTCGTCGGCCAAAATAAGTTCAGCAAAAATGGGTCCTGGCCTGAACACAAATTTCTCGGACTCTTTATTAAATAATGAAATACCTAAAACGTCTGAAGGTAATAAATCGCTAGTGAATTGAATTCTGTTAAACTGCAGGCCGGTCGCCCGAGCAAAAAACTTTACGAGGGTTGTTTTACCCATGCCAGGAACGTCTTCAATTAAAATATTTCTGTTTAATATGAGGGCCAACAAAGAAAGTCTAATTTGTAGGCCGTTTCCAGGAAGAAAAGTATCTCCTGTCGTAAGGAAATGATTAAGTTCGTTGATCATAAAAATGATATTAACATGCCATTAATTATTGTCATTGAATAAAGATTCAGCGGGTTAGAGATCCAATAAAAATTGCCTTAAAATTCATAACTTCCTGATATGAATATAACCAACAAAATCAGCTATTGTTTTATGTGGATTATTTTATAATTCATTTTATTAAAAGTTTGATCTACCAGGAGGCATCAGTTGAACGTTCATAGCTCAGATTTATTCCACGAAGGTTTGTTGGCGCAATATCAGGAACTCATTAAAGAAGCTATTCTTGAGAGTGAAACTGATCATAAGACCAGAATTGACCTTGGAAAGCTAAACATGAAACTAAAACTGATTTATAAGGCCGCTCAATATGATGGTCTTGATGAGGAAACCATCAGCCACATGATTGACATGGCAATGCCATCTTCTGCCTTGGCCGCCTAGTTTTTGTCCAGCATCCTTGATTTGCTCCAAGAGTTTCATTATGATTGAAATCATAATTAGAAACTCTTGGATGGGAGCTAGAGACATGTCACTTGATCAGGCCATAGACCTTCTAAAAAATGCCGTCAAATACACCGGAACAATCGAGCAAAAGCACATCGATTTAACAATCGTTCCTGCAGACAAAAGACCACTTTACGAAAAAGCCATGGCCGTATGCCAAATCTCCATTAAAGACGGAAAAATTAGCCGTGATGAGTTTCTTCGTCGCGTACACCTAGAAGGATAATACAGTTTCTGCACGATAATGTTTCTTATCGTGCAGATTAGAACTTGGCATTTCAATTGCCTATAAAACCTCAAAGAGAGGTTTTATGAAATACATCCCATTTTTCGCCCTATTGGCCATGTCTTTAAATTCATTGGCCGGAGTCGATGGAATTAATCCCAATAAGCTCAAACAAAAGCCCTTTTACCTGTATAAAAACCTAACAGTCGATAAAAATAAAAACATTGTAGATGTAGATGGTTTTAAATATGAACGGTCTGGAAATACTATTTATATCACTCCTGAAGGCAATAAAAGTAAGCTCACACTAGAGCAGTTTCTTTTTTATCGCCGCTTAGGCTCTTCATCCTTTCCTGCAACAACTGGATCTGGCGGAGGCCGTGGAAGCGCGTTTCTTATAGCTGATGATCTCGTATTAACCAATAAGCATGTTGCTGATACAGATAACACAAAAAAAGCCTGCGGAAGCTTCTCAGTTGATTTATCAGTAAAACCAAAAAAGACCGTGAGTTGCAAAAAAGTTTGGTACTGCGATTCTCATGATTTTTGCTTAATTGAGATGAATAAAACCAAGGAAGGCCACAGTTTAAGTTATTACACAAAGCCCCTATCAATAAGTTCAAAACTTGCTGCAAGTGACTCGACTATTTTTCTTATCGGTAATTCCTATGACCTTGGTGTTCAAGGCAGTGAGGGGAAAACATTTAAATACGTAAACAAAATCAAAGAATTTGGTGCTGAAATTGCTGCCAAGCACTTTAGTGATTCTATTTATGAGCTCAATTTCTATGCTCCAAGTCTCGGGGGCTCATCTGGCTCTCCCATTTTTGATAATAAGGCTAATGTTGTTGGTATAAATTTTGCTCACTCATCAGCTACTGGCTCCTCACTTGGTAACGATGTCACAAATCATGCCGTACCGGCGTATTATATTTTACAACAACTAAAAAAAGTCCTGCCAAAAGAAGTCTATGCTAAAATCTCTATCGATAAGAACAACCTGCTTGGACAAGATCAATTTGTTTCAGAATGGATTGAAGCGCAAGATGCGGGGAAAGCAGATTATACTTTAGATTTCAAAGAATTTGCTTCATGTATTTTAGATCAAAACTCAAAAAGTTGTGAAGAACAGATTGAAAATGAGTTTAGCCGAACATCTCTTGCTAAAAAGTTTCAAAACTTAAATCAAGTTGAATTAAGCTCAATTAATCTGCCTGAAGATAGTTATGCCATGTCATTCAAGGAGCTAGAAGTTTTAAGAAAAAAACAATACTTAGATTATTTTGATGCTGAGGATAGCCGTAAAGCATGCGCCTCGAAGAAAAACTTTACAGATGACTGCATTGCAAAAGACTATGCGAAAAAAGCAATTAATAAGCTAACGGCCACCTCAAAGATTCTAAAAAAATATGAGGGGGAAAACTTCTCCGAAATATATGAATCATTCGCAAAAGATTTAAAAGTAAACCAATCCAGCTCTTATTTCTTATTTGCCAACACTCTTGAAAAAGATCCACAGGCCGTTGGTAAAGCTTTCTTTGCCTGCTTAAAAGGTGTCGAAAAACTTTATATCGTTGATGGGACCTATGATGCCTATAGCACACCTATCTATACCGATGGTTGTGAATTAGAGATGGTCAAATCCCTCAAGAATGATGGTTATGAATTAAATGCAGCTGATGAGTCAGAATTGCTCCTTGCTCTAAAAGGAGATAAAAAACTCTCCGTGATGATTGATTCATTTCAAAGAGATGTTATTAAAGAATGGAAAATATTTATTAACCAGCCATTTGCTAAAAAAGCAGCACGTAAAGACCATAATCAGGAACTAATCGCTAATTGGCTTAATAAGAATGAGCTCTCTTTGGAAGCAGATAAAATCACGACGGAACTATCACCGAAGTTTAAACTTTTCTTTATGTAAAATCATCACTCACGGGGATGTCAAAATCCTCGTGAGTGATTTCCACCAAATGACAATTATTCTTTTTGATGAAGTTGTAGAGAATTGAAATCATCTCCGGATCCGGCTTAAGCTTAATCGAAACTATTTTTCTGCTTAATGTGTATTGAATTTCTATGGGTGAGCCATTAATAACTTTTATCCAACCACTTTTTGATTTTCCTGAATTAAAACAAAGGAAGAAGTTTTTATACTTGGGAATCCTTTGGGTAAAAATTTTCTCAAGCATCCGATTGAAGTTTTCTGGGCCAATCTTAGACACCAGGAGATTGATCTTATCCATCTTTTCAAATTCACTTGAAAAAGGTCCGATTAAACTTACATAAAAGCTGTCAATTTTTAATTGAGCAATTTTTTTACTTTTGACTAAAAAAGCTGAAAAAAAAGAACCATCATCATGTCTTGAGATTATTTCTAATAGACCTTGTGCGTTTGACTTAAGTTCTAGGCCGTAGGGAAATTTCATCCTTTTGAGCGCTCTATTAAATTGAGGTCGATTCTTTTTGATTTCATGACATTCAAAAAGAAGTGATGCAAGTTCATTTGGAATGAGAACATATTCAATATGAGCAATTAAATTTTTAAGTTGAATATCCTTTTTCTTCTTTAAGTCTGGATTTAAATGTTGAGTCACTCTTTTCTTGATATTTCGGCTTTTACCTACATAGAGTAGATTGCCATTTTCGTCGTAAAAATAGTAAACCCCAATCTTTTCAGGCAAATTTTCAAAAATTTCACGAGAGAGTAATGGGGGCAGAGCAAGC
>CANEVK010000239.1 GCA_947442115.1 Bacteriovoracaceae bacterium
TTCCGTCATTGTCTGAATCTGTGGGCTGAATTGTATAATTGAAGATTAGCGCTGATGTTCCAGAACCAGACTGGTAAGTAGCATAGACGGTACCGTTATTTAGCTCTATGGGAAGACGAGGGGTTCCTGAAACAGTGACGGCCTGGGAGAAATTCAAAGTGATACTCAAAGAGCTGCCATTGGCGTAGGTAGCATTGGCCGGTGCCTGAACGCCAGTGATCACCGGAGCTGTCGAAGTCGCCCCAGGGATGACACTCACTTGGCTTTCAAATGAATTACAGCCACTCAGAACGAGCAGTCCAGAAAAGATAAGAAAATGAAAAAATTGTACCAACCATTTCACTCCCAAATTATAAAACCCATCAGGAGGCGAACCTAGGGTAAAAATTTGCCGTTTGGTCGGATAACTAAATTATTAAAACCCCGTGGCGTGCCATGGATCAGGTGAATGAGATTACCAATATTTATGATGGGCAAGGAGCTGACATGAGGCCGAGCGTGAAGTGACAAAAAATTTAGGCAGGAAAATATTTTCCCACAGGCCAACTTACAGAACGTTGACATCTCTTCTCTGAGTGAACCTGCTTGAAAGTCTGTGTGCGCGAGAATCAAAATTGGAGGTATTAAATTTAAAATTAGACCTAAGTATCGCATTGACCATTAAGCTCAGGAAAGAATCTTCACCCTCCTTTCGATTAACCCTAGCACCGACGAGGAATGCTCTTAATTAATTTTTTAGGTTTAATATCCGATAAAGGTAAGGTCTTAAGATTTATAGGAGTACACATGGTTTTTAAAAAATTAGCTTATTTGGTGGTTGCTTTCACGAGCACTTCCTTCGCCCAAGAGAGTGCAGAGGTTTTATGTTCAAAAGCTTTGCTTTCTGAGATGAAGAGTGAACATTTAATCGGAGGAGCTAATGCTATCTGTATTCAAAATTTGAATAACCTTCCTAATGTTGCCATTGCATTAGGCTCAGATGTTTATGTGACTGGTGATGCTAATTCAGATGGTATGGCAATTTACAAACCTAAAGTCGACGCGATAACAAATATTCTCACAGGTAAATCTCTTTCAGAGAATTCATTTGCGATTAATGGATACGCAGACGGTGACGATAACTTTAAAGATGATTTCCATAAAGATCTTTTAATTGATTTTGGAAATAAAGCGAGCTTTACAAAAGATGATATAAAAAAACATATTAAAGATCCGGCTACAAAAAACAAGATTTTAGAATTGGTAGCAGATACTCCTGATAATAAAGAATTTTTAATTCCGCCCTCAAATTCAACCATAAACCCAGATATGAATAAGTACCATCCAAAAATTATTTCGGTGATGAGTCTTGCCAGAAATTATTATCTCGCCTTGAGTCGTGCAAGGAAAACATGTGAAAAATTAGTAGGGAGTGATGAAGCATCCATTAAGAAGTGTTTAGATGCGACATCTGGTTTTGCCTCTCCTAACTCAGAGATAGCCTCGAGTGGGCAGATTAATTGTGGGAATAGGAGAAAATCTGTTCTTCAATTAAATCCTGGAATTGATGGATCACAGAATGGCTCTCCATCAAGAATTGAACCAAAATTTGAGATTCCCTCGAATGATGCAATTCGAGATATGCAGTTAGCTTCAACTCTAAATTTGTTCAAGCAAATTAAAGAGGGAGGCGGAAATGCAGATCAAGTGATTGAGAAGATCGCCACTAAATGCACCGATGAGCAAACAACCTCTATGGGCTATGAATATAACAAGCAAAATTTAAAAAGAATGTATGACGATATTTCAACTTTATTAGCTTCGTCAGACAATTCAGCTTTAAGAAGTGCAGTCACTGCTGGAGATTATAAAAAAGCTGCACCTATTATTAGAGATATTCTAAACAGTGGAGAAACGGATAAAAATTATAAGCTATCTGAAACAATTATAAAGGGATTTGATCATGATGCTCCATTAGGGAGAGTTAAAATTTTTGATAAAAATAATAAACCTCTTAATTGTATTGAAAAAAAGAAATATGCTTTTAACTTTGCTGACAGTGTAATCCCCAAGGGATTCCCCGAGACATATTTAGAGTGTAAAGACTTAAATGGACAAATTATTAATGTGAAAAACTTTTTTGTGGATAAATTATCATTTCAGGAATCAGATCCACCACTACCAAGACACCTCATACTTTCTGGTAATAAAACAAGTTTTACTGAAGGGCCTCTTGCTGGTTTCAGATTCCTTGATGGAAAATACCCACTAGCTTCAAGAAGCCCGACAAATACAGATATTTTTAATTGTCTTTCAGCATCTGCTGCGATTGAAGAAAAAATGAAATCGACATACAATGGAGATGCCGGTCAATTTATCGAGCCAGACCTTCTGCGACCGGATGTGGATGGACAATTATCTGCTTCCATAGATGTGAAAAAAATTTCTACGTATAAAAATCTGAAGGGAGAACATACCGGATGGATATGTGAAAAATGTCATAACGGTTTAAGGGTTGAATCAATTGAGAGTAAGGATGTTGTGAATAAATTTTCTCGTGAAATGGGAAATAAAGAGGCTGCCAAAGATGCAAATGAGTTGATGCCTAAAAAAGATATGGGGCTTACTTTTGGAAGTATGAAAAATCTTGGTCTTCGAAAAATTCAAAGAGAACATTTTGGTAGTGATTGCCCTAAGCCAAAATCAGTGTGTGGATGTTTAAAAAACGTTAAAGATGGAGGCTTGGACAACATAATTAAGCAAGCTAAAGTCGTTGACATGAAAAAATTGAACGCAAATTTTGACTTCACTCAGGATGACCGTTCAGAATCATGTCTATGGGCTCCTCCCGTCTCACCTTCTTGTATGGTTAAACCAAATGGACAAAATTCGGATAATGTCGTTAAGGGTTTTGAAGGGGCAAGTTGTCAAGCTTTGAAGAGATTCTTTGGAAAATATCCGTCTAAAAATCCATCAAATGGTGAAACTGATCTGGCAAAAACAGAACAAAAGTTAGGTGAATACTTGAAGAAATTTGAAAAAACGAAAATTTCAGATCTTCAGTGCTCACAAGCTTTCCCAAGTGATGATGATTTGAAAGACTGTCCATGGCCTGAAAAAGGTGGTGGTGCATCTACTGGGGCCGGATCTACAGGAGCCAAAGTCCAAAAGCACTAAGATTTTATCGGGGTCTCAAATTCGTTTGGGTCCCTACAAAAATCCCAAGCAGACTTTGACAGGCCTGGGACTCTTGTGTTACCAATTTGACTAATTTCAAACAAAGGGATCTGTGATGAAATTAGTCAAAACAATAGTCCTCGCTCTTTTTTTTATTCCTTCAGCCTTTGCTCAAGAGTTAAAAGAATTTCAGCAGATCATCTTCTGCACTCCGGTGAAAAGTTCTGTTATTCAATCCCTTTCAATGACCCGTGTTCAGGAAATGATCGATGATTCGATGGGACCTGAGCGGATCAAGTTTAAATTGGTTTACAGCGATTATGTTGAGGTTAAGGCCGACAATCAAATCAGTGATGACATCCGTATCCGGATTCAAAATCACGCCAGTTTGGTGCAAATCTTATCGGCGTATTTTTTGGTCGAGTTTTATGGGCCTGTTCAACTCTGGAGAAACCAGGAGCATGAGTTTAAGTTTACAGCTTGGCTCAGGCAGGAGCGTATAACGGCCGGGGAACGGGCGATTGAACTTCACTGTCAAAGTCGTTTGTCAGCTATACATTTCTAAATAAGTTTTCCAGCAAAAAGAAGAGCATCAATATAGTACTGCTGACTATCTAAAAGGGTGCTCCATTTTTTGATATCTGCCTCTGCGGTATCCTGTTCTCTCAAATTGAAAATAAAAAGATCGCTGTCTCCCTGAAGCCACTTCTTTTTTTCTGCCTCTGCCATGATGACTGTATTTTCAAACTCACGAGTAACGATTTCATATCGTAACAAACTCTCTCGCATGGAGAAAACTGAGAAGTCATAATTTCGGTCTATCTCTTGTATGATAAAATCTTTTTGTCTTTCAATGGATTTTTTCTTGTATTCAGTCGCCACTGTTTTTCCCTCAGCCTTTCTGTTCTCAAAGGGGAATTCAAAGGAAAGACCAACCCGCAGCGCACTTGAATCATAAGGAATATTGGCCGATAGTTCTTTGGAACCCAGGACATCGAGGTTTAAGGCTGGAAGTTTTTGAGTCTCAAAAAATTTATTCTGCTCTTTCATGATCGCTATTTGCGAATTAATGATTTTAACAGGTGGCAGATTATCAAAATCAATTTTTTCTTCTTCGATCCTCTTATGAACAAGTGGCTCCTTTGGGACTTGAGTCTCTTGGACGTAGATGGATTCTCCATTCTCATTTCGAAGGTAAAGAGAGAGCTTATTGATGGCCTCTTTGAGTTCAATTTCACTTTTTAAGACGTCATCCATCCTTTTATCGATGGTGCGTTGGTTATCTTTAATTTTGAGTTCCTCAAGATCTCCTGCTTTTACTCTTTTAAGAATCATTTCATGCCGGTTTTTCGCCAAGTCAAGGATGTTTTTTCTGATCTGTAATTTTTTCGTCGCCAGTATCCACTTGTAGTAAATCGATAAAGCCTTATGAGCAGTGACTAATTTTTTTGCTTTGAGGTCACTTTCAGAAATATCTTTCTCCATTTTATTAATGGTTAAA
>CANEVK010000240.1 GCA_947442115.1 Bacteriovoracaceae bacterium
GTATGATCAAGCACTGCTCGAATTTGTTCTTCAGAAAAACCGAGATCATAGTCCCAGATATCCCGAAACTCATGATCATTGTATTCTCTTATTTTATAGTAATAAGGAATAAGGCTATAGCGTCCAGGATAATGTCCTGTTAAGCCTTTTAAAATATAAAGGGGCATGACATCCCGTGATTCCAGTGCTGCAAAATTAATGGCATAATCCAAAAGCTCATTACTTTGAAAATCTTTATACCGACTGACCCGTAAAAAAGTATGACCAAAAGTAGAACCAGGATTATTAATGTAAAAAGAGGTAAAAACGAGACTTATATTTTTAGCATCCATTTTCGAGATATAAGAATTATAGTCATGACAATCATCTAAAGCATAAGACCAGTTCAGCTTGAATGTTGTTTTTACCCAGCGATAACGTAAAGGGAAGCGGCAAGCTAATTCTTGCCCACGATTGGATGAAACTACGTTGATAAAGCTCTCTAATTCCTTATTCGGATTTGTCTTCCCTTCAGAAGATAAAAAAAATGAATCAGAAACAATTTCGCTTTTCCAAACTCCATCAAGGCCCTGACGATAATGAAGTAATTTTTTCCAATAAGCTAATTCTGATCCTGTTAAATTAAAGGCTTCAGATCTTGAACTTACAAGACAAAGCAAAAAAATGAAAATTAATTTCATGAATTGGCCAGGCCATTCATCAAATTATAATGAAGCAGTGGTGTGGCAAGAAGTTGCAGCAACAAGGTTAATGTTGTGGGAAATATCTTTTGTCGAAACATCCGATGAGTTAAAAATTGTGCTGTAGTTTGATTTTAGGGCACGGCCAAATTCCGTTTTGTTACTACAACCATAAACATTTGAAAGTCCTACAACCGTCTCCCCTTGTCCTCGGGCGATGTCACTGGCCAGGGCCGCACGATTGGCTTCAACGAAAGCTTCAATCTGTCCGACTTTAAGTGGTGCTGGTGAATCACAGTGAGAAGTTCCCAATGAAATAGCAATTGTTTGCATGCCCGTTGTGTTGGTTGTTGCTGCTAAAACCTGTTTCCACCATGTCTGGTCACCCTCAAAAATCATGGATCCCAACCCGCATCCCGCTGATCCGTACTTGGCGGCAAAGCTTGGAGAACTCAGAAGAATGAGGACAACAATCAATAGCTTTTTCATTTAAACTCCATTTTAAATTCAGCAACTGAATTCATTATGGCGAATAAGAAAAGTATCTTCAAATATAAATTAAACTTTTAAAGCAAGATTATAGCCGACGGGAACGATCGGAAGACTAGAGGTCTTGCCCAGCGAAATGATTAATGGTGAGGTAAGTGAGTCTTAGACGCTTTTCAATGGTTTCATCTAGCATCAGAAGCAGTTTTTCTAGCTCATCGGCCAGGCCAAGATCGCAAACAAACTTATCTGCTCCCACCTCGGCCATAAGAGGGTCAGATTTAGCATCCTCTAACTCATAAAGGATAAAGCCGAGCTCATGGGCCAGATAAGCAACAGCAGCTGGATTTGATGATTTTAATAGTTTTTGAAATTCAGGAAAAATAACAACTGTATTGGTTAAAACCTGACCAAGTTGTCTCTGACCTTTCATGAACTCACTTGGGACAAAAGTAAGTGGATGAGTGGTCATCAATGTTTCAATCAGACCTGCAGGCAGATGTTGAAAAAAAACTTTAAAATGATTTTTTACATTTTCATCAGTCATCCACTGATGCTCAGGGAGAGAAAAGAAATAAGTTTCGAAATTTGATCGAATAAGCTTTTTATCGCTACGATCTTTTTTAAAATATTTTTGAATGATATTTAGCATAACAATGTCTCCCAAATCCTTTTCGGGAAAGTTTCATTGTCCTTGAGAAATTTCTTATTGAAAAGGCTGTTCATCAGGATCAATCGTTATATTTACTGATCATTGGTATTTCTCTCCGATAATTTCTAACAAATCGTCAGGTATTTTTGAAGCCCGATACTTCTTTCCATTTGTCGTTCTGATCCAAAAGCCATTAAGTAACTTATCAGGTCTTGAGATGCGAATGGGTTTGATCGAAATAATATGATCAAGATTAAAAAGCACTTCCACTTCCTCAGCGCTACTCGAACTTGTGGTTTTCATGTCAAGAATGCTGAACTTTCTAAACTTCATACAAGACTCCTCTCAAAATTAGGGTTATTTTATAGAGAATTATAATGAATGGAAGCCTAAGGCTAAAAAGATGAAAATTTTACAGGATTCAAAGGAAGAAATTTGTCTTTTAAACTGCCCATACCCGATCAAGTTTTTTGAACGAAGGCCAAAACATCCTAAAAAGTTAATCCTTTTGCTTCACGGCCTCAATGAAAGAGGTCTTCGCATCTACCGAAAACTCATTAAATATCTTCCAGAAGACTCTCACGTGCTTGCCCCTAATGCTCCCTACCCTATTGCCCGCTCGAAACCTGATCGAATTGATTTTGGATATACTTGGTATTTTTATGATCGTGTGAATAGCAGTTATCCCATTGATCAATCATGGTCGATCTCTGTCTTGAGTGAACTCGTTAAAATGAAAAACCCTGATAAGCTTCCAGTTATTATTATCGGTTTCTCTCAGGGAGGGTATCTGGCTCCGGCCCTGGCCTATGCGATGGAAAACCAAGTCGAACAAATCATAGGTATCGGTTGTGAATTTAGAGATAATCTTCTTCCGGAGTCACCACAATTTTGTCTCACTTCAATTCATGGAGCAGATGATATGACTATTACTCCCTCTATGGGGCAAGAGCAGATTGAATTACTCAAAAAAAGAGGCATTTTTGTCGAATCTTATGTCCTACCCGATACAAAACATGAAATTAATTCTTCGGTCGCTCTCACGATAAAAAATATTCTGGAGTCCACATGGAAAAAATAGTTTATAAGGGACAAATCATCAAAGTCACAGAGGAAATCATAGAAAGTATTACCTGGGAAAGGGCCTATCTTCCAAATGGAGTGATTATTTTCCCCTTAAACGATGAAGGAAAAATTCTCATGATTGAGGAGAAGCGACCCCATGAAAATCCTCCATCAAGAATTAAGCCCATTTCTGGAATTTTAGAAATTGAACGAGGCACTCCAGAAGAAAATGCTCAAATTGAAATGCAGGAAGAAATTGGTTTCAAGGCATCTGAGCTTCTCAATTTTTGGAACATGAAAGCCTCCGGCACAGTTAATAATCAACAATACTTCTTCTTGGCCCGAGGTCTCAGTCATTCAAAATTACCCAACCCTGATGGAGAAGACACAATTATCTCAGTCAAGGCCTATGACCTTGAAGAACTTTATCAACTTTATCTTAGCGATAAAATATCTTGGTCGCACTCAACTCTAGGCTTCTTTAAGCTCTATCACATGCTAAAAAACACTCAACTTCTCTAAGTGCCTTAAATTACGTTCTATCCAGCAAACAATATAATATTTACTAAAACAATTGTTTGTCATGCCGAACAAGTGTATACTAAGTGTAGAAATAGGACGGTTTATGTACGTTTGTATCTGCAAAGGCATCACAGAAAAACAAATTCAGGAAGCAGTGACTTCTAGAAACTCAAATAATCCTAAAGAGATTTTAAAGTCCCTAGGTGTGGGATCAGATTGTGGAACATGTGTTGAAGATGCAGTAAAATCCCTTCTGGAGTCCCAGGCCCGCTCTCCCTTTGAAATGAAAGACTCTTCAAACAATTCTTAGGTTCATTAAACTCTTTTGCCTCAGGCCTCGAACTCCCCTACAATGTATCTATCACTATTTTAAATTCATAAGAGGTTTAACATGAAAGGTTCAGATAAAGTTATTGAAGCTCTAAATTCAGTGCTCACAAAAGAACTCACAGCTATTAATCAATATTTCCTTCATGCTCGCATGCTCCAAAATTGGGGACTTGAGAAACTTGGCAAACTTGAATATGAAGCTTCTATTGATGAGATGAAGCATGCTGATATGGTCATCAAGAGAATCTTATTCCTTGAAGGTCTACCTAACCTTCAAAAACTCAACAAACTTAAAATTGGTCAAAATGTCCAAGAAGTGATTGAAGCAGATTTGGAAGTTGAATACGATGCTGTTCCTCACCTCAAAAAATGCATACAAATGGCAGAAGCCGAACTCGACTATGCTTCGCGAGATCTTTTCTTAGAGATTTTAAAATCTGAAGAACATCATATTGACTGGCTAGAAACTCAAAGAGATCTCCTCAAGTCAGTGGGCCAACAAAATTACATGCAATCGCAAATGGAGCCTGATAAAGGGGCAGAGTAATTTCCCAAAAATGCTCTAAGGAAACATGATTTTAAGTATCTCCATAGATGGCGATAAACCATATACAGTTGCTATTGAGCAAGAAAGTGTGATCATTGGTCGCTCTGCTCAGGCTTCTGTGCAAATTCTACATGAGTGTATCAGTCGATCTCATCTTAAAATTAGAAAAAGTGAAAATGGAGTCTTATTTATTACTGACCTTGGAAGCTCCAACGGTACATTTCTAAATAATGAACAGATCACTCCCCAAGAAGAAATCCAGTGGCATAGTTTTTTTCCGATCAGTCTTGGGCATAAAATTTTAATTCATCTGGTAACGGAGACCACGGCCCCCCCTCAGGAGGAGACTCCCAAGAA
>CANEVK010000241.1 GCA_947442115.1 Bacteriovoracaceae bacterium
GGAAGTGATTCCTGATCGAGAAGTGTGATCGTAATCTCTGAATAAGAAACGCCATTAGCAATGATTCCCGTCGTTCCTAGGATGGTTGAATGGATAACCGAAGGTGTTCGACTTAAAGCCGCAGGTTGAACCCACATCTTGGCCCTGCAAGAAATTAAAAAAGGAATGAATAAAAGCAGCCTTAAAAATACCATCATTTCTAAATAAATTATCGGCAGTTTTAAGAGTGAAAATTAACCCTTTCTGGTTAGTTTAATAGGGTCACTTCATCACAGTATTTAGGCACATGGACCTTCAGACCCGAAGCCTGCAGTTTTTGATTAAATTCCTCCAGCTTTAACCCCCACCATAGATCAATCTCTCCAGTTCTTTTCATAGGATAGAGGAAGTTATCAATATGAAGGGGAATGACAAGATTGGCCTTGGTTGGTCGGAGAGTTTCAGTCAAGATTTTCTCCGTGGAGGTCCGATTGGCAATGCTGATAAAGGCCACATCAGCTTCTAGCTTTTGAAGGGGGCCATTATTTTCAATATCTGCCACGGACTGATAGAGAATTTTGCCTTTAGGATGAGTGATGTAGAAGCTAAATGTATCTCCAACTTTGTAGTCCCAGGCCGAGGCTTGAGGTGGAATTGGTTTTTCAATATGCCCATCCATCAGCATGATCCCCGCTGCGTGGGGCGGGTGAGGGGTATTAAAAGTGGAGATCGTGAAGTCACCAATTTTAAAAACGCCACCATGCTTAATTTCTTGAAGCTCGTGAGACGAGAGTCCATGACCACGTCCTACATTCATAACTGAGGATGATCCAAAAAGTTTATTTTTAAATTTTTTTACAACATAGGGAGCATCAATCACGTGATCAGTATGAGCATGATTCACAATTGTTGCTTGTACCGAATTAACTCCACAGCGATTAAGCCAATAATCAACCTCAGCATGGTTGCTTTGAATCTTTTTAAAAGGTAGAAAATCGAGAGGGCCAAAGCGAGTTATGGCCGGATCAAAAAACAAAGTGGTTTTCCCATCAGAAATAGTCATGGCGGTAATTCCTAGCCACTTAAATTTTATTTGTGCGAATGATGAGATAGAAAATGTTATGAGTATTAAAAAGAGGAAAGATTTCATAGCTTAAGGCCTCTTTGAAAAATCAACACTTCAAAACACATTTCAATATCCTTTCTGTTTGTTAAAAAAGTATAGGGGCAGTCATAAAAAAAATCAGGGCAGGCAAGGGCGGCTTGTGCAGGATGACTAGGCAAAAATTATTTGTTGGGAAAAAAATAATTTTATTTATAATTAGAAGAGTGAAGGTACCAGCTATTGCTAAAAAAACCTTTGATCAGTTCTCACATCTCCCTGAATTCTTGGGGATCGTTCAATTTATTCTAGATAAAATCTCTCGTGTTTCATCTCCTTTAAAGCGCGCTAGAATAGTTCATAAAAGCATTGATGAATTTAATGAGGAAATTTTTGCCCACCCCATCGTACAACAATATAGTCCCTGCAAAGTGGGCTGTTCGGCCTGTTGCCACACCCAGGTCAGTGTGACCTCTGATGAGGCCGAGTTGCTCACACAAAAGATCGTGGAAGGAGTGGGGATAAATCTCGAGCGTCTAGAGCTTCAGGCAAATGTGAGTGAAGAGACTAGTACATTTTATCAATTAAAATATGATGATCGGGCCTGCGTTTTTCTTGATGATTCTGGGGCCTGCACTGTTTATGAAGATCGTCCCTCAGTCTGTCGTACCAATGCTGTTTTAGGTGACGCCCAACAATGTTTAGTTTCAGGGGATTCTCAACAACTAAGATTAGTGAAAACCTCTAAGGCCGACATGGCCATTTATGCCTCTTTTCTTCATTCAAAAGAGAGTGGATCTCTTCCCTTTATGGTCTTTAAAAAGCTTAAGGAAAAATCATTTTCTTTAGCAACTCAGTCAGCAAAGCTTTAATTTCCCACCTTCGATGAGATTCATAATTAGTTTATAATCTGTTTAAATTCAATTTTTATCAAAGGTAAGAGTATGATGACTTTCGCACTGGCCTTAATTGCTCTAATCGCATTTATTTCTTTCTATGTGATTGGTATGTACAACAACCTGATTAAACTCAGACAACAACAAAAAAATTCATTCTCTCAAATTGATGTGCAGCTCACGAGGAGATATGAACTCATTCCGAACCTCGTAGAAGTGGCGAAGAGTTACATGAAGCACGAACAGGATACTCTTGAAAAAGTGATTCAGGCCAGAAACGTTGCCTGGGCAGCAAAAAAATCTGCTTCTCAGGACCCTAGCAATGCTGAGGCGATGACAAAACTCATGGTTGCCGAAAACGCCGTGAGAGGGCAACTTGGAAGTTTTATGGCTATCTCTGAAAGTTATCCAGAACTTCGCTCAAATGAAACCATGAAGTCTCTAATGGAAGAGCTTACTTCAACAGATAATAAAGTGTCATTCGCTCGTCAGTCCTATAATGATATGACCACCGACTACAACACCGCCCTAGAGGTTTTTCCCTCCAACATCATCGCTAATATGTTCAACTTCTCGGCAGCAACCCTCTATGAAGTTGAAGATCAAAAGGCGAGATCTGCTGTTAAGGTGAAATTCGATTAATGAATTTTTTTAAAGAACAAGAACTTGCGAGAAAAAGGTTTGAGAAATTAAATATCCTATTTCTTGTTACCGTTTACCTCACGGCATTCTTTACGGCGATTGTCCTGACTGCTTATTTTGATAAAAAACTAAACATAGAAGGTATTAAAGACCTAAGCCTCTTCAGATCAAAGCTCTATTGGTTTGATTTTTCATTTGTTGCTCTCTTTATTTTTATAAATTCTTGGTGGAAGCGCTGGAAGTTAAGTAAAGGGGGCGAAGTGATTGCCCTTGCGGTTGGTGGGGTAGAACTCACCGATGTTGATGATCAACCTGGTTTAAAAATCCTAGAGAATGTGGTTGAGGAGATGAGTATCGCCGCTGGTATAATTCCTCCACGTATCTTCATCCTTCCTCAAGAGCAGGCCATCAATGCCTTTGCTGCAGGTTTGACCATGCAAGATGCTGTTATTGGGGTCTCAATGGGATGCCTTAGAAAGCTAAATAGAGATGAGCTTCAAGGTGTTGTTGCACACGAAATTGGCCATATTGTAAATGGTGACATGAAACTTAACATCGAGCTGATTGGACGGCTGCATGGGCTCATGGGAATTGCCCATCTAGGCCGAAGTTTTTTGAGTGGCAAAAAAAGTAAATCCCATCCTATAGGATTTGTGATTTTTGCCATTGGACTCTTTGGATATTTTTTAGGCTTACTGTTAAAGCATGCTATTTCCCGTGGTCAAGAATTCGCTGCTGATGCAAGAGCTGTTCAATTTACTCGAAACCCGAATGGAATTGGTGGAGCGTTAAAAAAAATTCTGTCCGAAGTTCAAGATTTTAAAATTGATTCATCTCAAGCTGCCGAAGTTGATCACTTGTGGTTTTATTACCCAAGATCAATCCTTTTTTCGACTCATCCTCCACTTGAAAAAAGAATTGCGAAAATACTACCTACTTTTAAGTTGAGAGATTTTAAAAAGATTGAAAAAGCCACAACCATTGAAAAAATGAATTCCAATAATTCTGATTCTATCCTTAATCATTTTCAGGATATTTCAGTCATGCCTGAGATATATGACCAAAAGGTTAAACAGATAGAAAACCAGGCGATTGTTTTTTTCAGAGCGATCTCATCTCATAATAAATCATCTCCTGAATTTAATAACGAATTTATAAAGGAAATGAATCTTATTTTGGGAAGGTTAAGAAATCTCAAAACTTCCAATATTAAGGAAATATTAGAAAAATTAAAAGAGGTTGTGAAAGCTGATGGAAAGCTCTCACCCAGGGAGCTTTTGTGTTTTGCTCTTTTTAAAGAAACTCTTCTTCCACGAACACCTAGCTTGAAGCGGGATCTCAATTTAAAAAGCATAGAGACTGAAGTCATTATGATTCTGTCTTTTTTGTCCAAGGTCTCCAGTGATTCCCCTAATCAGCAAAAGGAGAGTTTTCAAGCAGGTAGTCATGCTATCTTTGATCGTCTTGATAAAATGATTAATAGTCAGATTACAACTCAAGAGTTAACGAAAGCTTTTGAAAAATGCCGTGACCTTGCCCCTCTGGAAAAAGAAAAATTACTTAAGGGAATCCAACTGGCGATTGAAACTCAGAAAAACTTTTCATTTAATAGTGAACTCGTTAAGAAAGTGCTAGCTCAAATTATGGGTGTCCCCCATACAGAAGTTTAGGAACAGATTATGAAAATTGAAGAACTCATCATTGAAGATATAAAAATTGGTGAAGGAAAAGAGGTCGTCAAAGGGGCCCTCCTCATTGCTCATTACGAGGGACAACTCACTGATGGCACAAAATTTGATTCATCGTTTGATCGAGGAAAACCCTTTCAATGTGTGATTGGCACTGGTCGCGTGATTAAAGGCTGGGACATTGGACTTATAGGGATGAGAGAAGGTGGAGTACGAAAACTAACTGTTCCCTCTCATCTGGCCTATGGTGAACGGCAAATTGGTGAGATGATTCCGGTCCATTCAGATCTTATTTTCAAAATAGAGCTGATCGAAGTGAGA
>CANEVK010000242.1 GCA_947442115.1 Bacteriovoracaceae bacterium
ATGGCCATTGAAAGTGCAAAATTAAATTATCAACAGTACTTCACAGACACCGCCGACTACTACTGGACGAATTGTTTTGAAAACCAAACAAAAAACACCCTCGACTTTGTTCTCTGCAATCCCCCGTTCCATCAACATAACACCATCGGAGATTTTATCGCCAGGCAAATGTTTAAAGACTCTTTTGATGCCCTGAAAATTAACGGCAAGATCAGAGTCATTGGAAACTCACATCTTGGTTATCAAATCAAATTGAAAAAAATCTTTGGCAACTCCAAGATCATTGCTACCAATAACAAATTTATGATTTGTGAATCGATTAAATTATGAAAAAAATTAAAAAGCTCATGCAATTGAGCCGCCATGAGTGGCCCCTTCTTGGCTGGGGATTACTCTTTCTCGCTATCAGTTCTGCCTGTATGCTCGCCTATCCCTACACCATAAAAAAGATCATCGATGAGGCCTTGACCCATAAAGACCAATCGCAATTGAATAAGGCGGCGATCTTAGCAGTGGCGATCTTTGCTCTTCAGTCCTTCACCTCTGCTCTGAGGTATTATTTTTTTACCCTGGCCGGCGAGAAAACCGTCAAGCAACTAAGAGAAAAACTCTTTTCCCAAATACTCGGGCAGAATATAACTTTTTTTGATCAACAAAAATCGGGAGAGCTCTTGGGGCGTCTCTCAAGCGATACAGCGGTTTTACAGAATGCGCTGAGTGTGAATATTTCCATGCTCGTGCGTGGTGGAGTTCAGGCCCTGGGTGGGGTCTTTATGCTTTTTATGACCTCCACCAAACTAACTATTTTCATTTTACTTATTATCCCTCCCCTTGGGCTTTTAAGTGCCCGGTTTGGCAAAAGAGTGAAAGGGATTTCAAAAAAAGCTCAAGATGCCCTTGCTCAATCCTCAGGAGTGGCCGAGGAAGGGATCTCTGGTGTCAGAACGGTGAAATCCTTTGTGCAAGAAGGTTTTGAAAAGATACGCTATCAGGCCAAACTCACTCATTCCCTTGGGCTTTCAAAGGAAAAGATTAAAGAAGTCGCCCGATTCACAAGTCTTGTCTCTTTAGTGGGGCTCACATCCATTGTATTTATCGTTTGGTATGGGGGAAGTCTCGTGATTCAAGGTGAGATGAGTGTGGGCACACTCACCTCTTTTCTTCTCTATGTCATTACAGTCGCTTTTTCCGTGGGAATGCTAGGCAGTCTTTGGACTGATTTCATGTCGGCCTTTGGCGCCAGTGAGAGAATTTTTGAACTGCTGGAAAAACCTGTTGAGAATCTTGAAAATGGAATCGAAACGTTGAATAAAGGTGAGATCAGCTTTCAAAACGTTTCATTCTCCTATCCATCCCGAGAAAATTTTCCAATCCTCAAAGGAGTGGATCTCTCCATAGCGCCTCAAGAGACTATTGCCATCGTAGGCCCATCCGGCTCAGGTAAATCTACCATCGTGCAATTATTGATGAGGTTTTATGAACCCAGCAGTGGAACTATTCTTTTTGATCAAGTCAAGGCCCAAAACTATGCTCTGAAAACCATTAGAAATGAAATTGGACTCGTCTCTCAAGAGCCAGTGCTTGTGTCAGATACGTTGTATGAAAATATCCGATACGGTAGACCTGAGGCTTCCCAAGAAGAGATTATGGATGCCGCTAAGAAAGCGTTCGCTCATGACTTTATCATGAGTTTTCCTGATGGCTACAAGACACTAGTGGGAGAGCGTGGCGTTCAACTCTCTGGAGGACAAAAGCAGCGGGTGGCAATTGCCCGAGCGATCCTTAAAAACCCACTCATTCTTATTCTCGATGAAGCCACAAGCTCTCTTGATACAGAAAGTGAACACCTGGTCCAAAAGGCCCTGGAAGAGCAAATGGGAAAACGGACAACGGTGATTATTGCTCATCGACTTTCGACCGTGAAGCGGGCCGATAAAATTCTCGTTTTAGAAAACGGAAAAATCATTCAAATTGGCCGACATGAAGAGCTCATTCAAAATACGGATGGACTTTATTATAAACTCGTTGAGCGACAATTTAATTATAAGGAGATTCTATGAACCGAGAAATTTTACCCTCTGAACAAATTGACTCTGACGCCCTCTTGCAGATATCAAACTACCATGTAGAAATTGTGAAAGAAGTTCAAGCAGCTGTGAAAGATCATAAAGTCGTTATTGTGGGCATGAGACAAAACCCGGTCGTGAAAAGTGCCAAGAAGGCGTTGAGTGCTGCTGGCATACCTTTTACTTATCTAGAGTATGGAAGTTACTTTAGCATGTGGAAAGAGCGCCTTGCGATCAAACTCTGGAGTGGCTGGCCGACATACCCACAAGTTTTTGTTGAAGGAAAACTCATTGGCGGAAGAGATGAAACAGTGAAGGCCCTGGCCGCGGGGAAAATAAAATAATAATTGATTGGCAGTCATGTTGAATTTCATTTTTCAAGGATGAGCTTTCAAATCCTGCGATACACGTCGCTGTAGGTAAGTCCATTGAGAACAAATTGAATGCAAACATCAAAAGCGTTAATCCATCTAAATGAAGAGTTTCATCTAATATAATTGCTGAGAGGGAAATTTGGGGGCAAAATTGTTACATTCAAGATCCTAAAATTAAGGCAATTAGAAATTAGATTTCAAGGACTGAAAATTTTATTTTAATAAATCTTCAATTTCGAAAAGTTTTCTTTGCTTATCCGCGGGGGCAGTCTTGATGGCAGTTTTTGTTAATTTGAGAAGTTCCTTCTTTAAGGACCTCGCCTCTTCTTCATTGTGTTTCAAAAAGGCCATGCAATCGCTGAGATCAGTTTCGGAGGCGCGTGCAAACTTGAGTTTAAGGAAGAGAAAGGCATCAGGGCGATAGATTTTGCACTTTTTTGATTCTGCAAACAAAACGAGATGTTCTTGATATCCATCCACCTTTGATAGAAAATATTCTCCCGCCTGGTTTATCGCCTCCACTGGAAGACCCAGACTCTCCGCAATCTCCATGAGCTTTATTGATTGAGCATTTGAGTTTTTGTTATTAATTGAAACCATATCAATATCCATGGTCACTCTTTCATCAATCCCAAGAAGACATAAAACTGTTCCCCCAATAATGACCCACTCACCCTCTAGCTTAGTGAGAACCTTGGCAATAAATTTTTCCATTAGTTTTGAATTAATCATAAATAAGTACTCAATGTAGCAATCGCCATTCTTCTCAGTTTTATGAGATGACCGTTATTTCTTAAAGATTCTATCTGCTTATTAAAAATGGGACATTCAATGTCACTATAGACTGTGGGCCAGTAATCCTTGATGGCGCATAAAAAAGAAGTCATGGCCAATGACTCTCGCTCAGAAAAAATATTTTCTCTAAAATAATGGGCCCATTTTCTCGCTTCAAGACAAAGCATATCTCTCGAAGGTTTGATCACTGAAGTAGACTGATTTGAACTTAATGGCACTCCAAGAAGAATGGCGCTTTCCACCTGGAACCCTGGAGCAGAAACCTTTATTTCTAAACCAAGAACGTTAAGAATTCTCGTTAAGATGTCTAAACTTGGATTTGCTTTACCGGATTCTATATTTTGAATTGTTGGGAGACTAATGCCGCTTTTTGTCGCAAGCTCCATCTGAGTTAAGCCAAAATCTGCTCTAAGCCTTTTTAAATCACATATCATATCTTACATATTATAATATGTTTAACTTTTCATCAAGAGTTCAATAACGAGAAGTCTAAGTATCTGAATTCTAGAAATATTATGGATATTCCCCCCCCCCGTAGAGATACGGGAAAAGAAAAATGGTATTGGATTAATGATCTTAAGAGATAGATTTTTAAATGGTGCCCAGGACTGGAGAGCCAAGATTAGCAAACTATTCATTCCAAAAATTAAGGGCTTAACCAGCAATATTAAAGAGTTATAGCAATTTTTAAGCTTCCCAGTTGTTGTCTGTTTTCATCTTTTTTTGGCCCTTTTTAGGTAAATTAGAGCCAATATAGAGCCAAGTTACACACCCTCTTTACCGCATTATCGGAATATGATAACATCATCATGTGATTATTAACTTTGCGAACAAGCTCGCTGAAGATTTATTTGAAGACAAAAGCTCAAAAGCTGTTAGGGCCTTTCCTCCAGAGCTGCATAGGGCCGCCAGAAGAAAGCTCCAGTACATTCATGAAGCCGCAGAGTTAAATGACCTTAAAGTTCCTCCAGGAAACCGACTAGAGGCCCTAAAAGATGACCGTAATGGATTTCAATCGATACGAATAAATGATCAGTGGAGAATTGTTTTTAAATGGGAACAAGGCAATGCCAAAGATGTCTCAGTTGAAGATTACCACTAGGAGAAAGATATGAAACAACCAAAAAACCCCTTCCACCCTGGCGAAATACTCTTAGAAGAATTCCTTGAACCGATGAAGATGTCTCAAGCCGCGTTTGCTGAGAAAGTTGGGTGGACCAAAGCAAAGCTAAATGAACTTATAAAGGGTAAACGTGGAATCACTGCGGATTCAGCTTTAGATTTATCTGAGGCTTTAGGAACATCTCCGAAGCTTTGGATGAATTTTCAATCTACTTGGGATTTGGATCAAGCGATTAAAGAAAGAAGTGCTTAACCTTTAAAATCAAT
>CANEVK010000243.1 GCA_947442115.1 Bacteriovoracaceae bacterium
CCAGGTCATATTTTTATTATAGGCTTCAAAATAACTCTACTATTCCAAAACCTGATGCTGATGATGTTTATAAGAACTGGTCCACCTTCGGAATGTTCTTCATAGGGTGGAAAGACTACTTTGAAAGTGAAAAACCAGTGGCTCCATGCTATCAGCTTACGATCCCTCTCAAGGCGAATGAAACCGATTCCTGTAAGTCAAAATATTCGACCCCTTCGAGTTTATTCATTCGCGTGCAAACAGTTTATGGTGTTTGTGGGGCCACATATCAGACACTAGGAAATTTTCCAGTCACTATTCCCGACTTCCCAGGTGGGGATTATCCTATTCTTATCAGTGAGGGCAGTTGCCTTATTACTCAGTAGGTAAAGAAATCCCTTTTTATTCCTCGCATTTATTTTTCTGGTATAATTAAGTCATCGAAACTTCATTAAAAGTTTAGGAAGAACTATGAATACTAAGGCTTTCACCACGTCATTGATTCTCGCTGGTTTAGCGGTCATGATGGTTTTATCCTACATCTCAAGCCGAGAGTCTGAACTCATTAATGATTATGGAGAGTCCACTCCTGTAGTCGTGGCCAAAGAAGATATTAAAGAATTAGAAGTGATTGATGATCGAAAAATTCAATTAAAAAATATTCCTAAAACTTTTCAGATGCCTGGTCATTTTAAAAGTGTTGAAGAGCTTTATAATACAATTGCCGCAGTACCGATAAAGGCCGGTGAGCAAATCACTGCTCCTCGAGTCACTTACCCTGGCTCGCAATCGGGACTTTCTAGACAAATCTCTATTGGTAAAAGGGCCCTCTCCATTCAGGTGACTGAAGGCCAATCAGTAAGCCGACTCTTAAAACCAGGTGATCGAGTTGATGTTTTGGCCCTTGTGGATTATGCGGCTGGAAAAAAAGAAAAACTTAAAGTTAAAACCGTCTTACAAGATGTCCTGATTTTATCGACTGGTCTTTATGTGACAAATTCAATTCCACTTGTAAATATGAGAAGCGAGAATGATTCAAGACAAGTTAAGCTTAATAACTATACAAACTATAATACAATCACCCTGGAACTTACTCCCTTTGAAGTTCAAAATATGGTTTTTATGATGTCTGCTGGTAATGGTATCTACCTATCCTTAAGAAATAATGATGATAAAAATATCGAGCGTATTAAGGCGACAAGACTTTTTGACGTTTTAGGTGAGGATGCTGCTGAAGCAAAAACATATTTTGCAGAACAGGCTGCTCAAAACACAAGAAGAGGAGCTGCGAGTGGTGGTCGTTAGACTAATCACAATATTATTTTTTCTCTTCACAACTTTAGTCCCTGTTCGGGCCCAGGATGCTGCTGCGCCAACTTCTTCATCACCTTCGCCTGTTGTGGAAAAGGAAATTGAAGTTGCGATGGGAATTGATGTTATTGAAAAAGTGGATTTTGATTTTAATCCTAAAATGACAATTGGTAATGAATTACTCCTTCGTTTGATTTTAGTTCCTCAAAAAAGAGAAATTATCGTTAAAGGTCTCAAGCCTGGTAAAACAACCATACTTATTCGAGATAATCTAGGAGACGTTAGACTTAAATATACTGTTTCTGTTACAGCTTCAGGTAAGTCAAATATTGTCGCAGAACTCAGAGAACTGATTGGTGATATTGAGGGTATAGAAATTGGTATTAAGGGTGGAAAAGTTTTTGTTGGTGGTGAAATAGTTGTGCCAGATGATATTGGTCGATTGTCTGCTGTTCTTATGAATTATAAAGAAGCTCTTGTGATCGTAGAGCTCAGTCCGCAAACACAGCGAGTGATTGCAAGAAAAATGACCGATGAGTTGGCGAAAAACAATTTGAAAGATGTGACTGTTAGAATTGTTAATAAAGATTACTGGCTTGAAGGTGTTGTGAGCTCTGATGGTAAAAAGAAATTGGCCGTTGAGATTACTAAAGCGTTTCTCCCGCCTACGATCTCATCACTTTCAACGATTGCATCTGATCGGTATGATGGAAAAGATAAGCCAGGAGAAATCCTAGACTTTATAGCGGTCAATGAAAAGAAAGAGCCTCAACCTGCACCAAAAATGGTTAAAATTACCGCCCAATTTGTTGAACTCACAAAAAATTACGGAAAAGTTTTTGCTTTCAAGTGGGCACCACTCATGGGACAAGACAATAGCGAGATTCAAATCGGTCAAACAGGCCAGGGCAATGTAACTTCTTCCTCTTCTGGTACTTTGAGTGCGACTATTTCAAACCTTTTTCCTAAGCTGAATGCAGCGAAAACGGCAGGATATGCACGAATTATTCAATCAGGAATGGTGATTACTCGAGATCAAAAGCAAGCTCAACTTAATAAATTAACGAATACTCCTTATTCAGTTGGTACAGGAGAATTTACTAAAGCAGCGATGGCTACGATCGGACTGAATCTTTCTGTTACTCCGCGAATTCTTGAGCAGGAAAAAGTAGAGTTGCAAATGACATTTTCGGTGGATGTTACTGTTGGTAGTGATGCAAGTATTATTACCAATAATAGTATTAATACAAATATTATTGTTAAATCTAAAGAATCGGCAGCGATGGGGGGAGTTGTTCAAAACCAGTCCGTTACTGATTATGACAAAACAGATCCTGCTCCGATCAATGCTAATGCCGGTGGTCAAGTGGCCTCACCGTTATTTCGACTTTTAAGATCTAAAAACTATACAACTTCAAAAACCCAATTTGTGATGTTTGTTACACCTGAAGTGATTGAATCTGCCTCTGTTGGAACAGAAGAGATTAGAAAAAAATTCAGGAGAAGAGAGTAGTATGGCCGGAAATATCATTACTATCATTGGTGGAAAAGGCGGGGTTGGAAAATCTCAGGTTGCGGCCAATCTGGCGTTTGCTTATGCAGCTGAACTTCGCGCCAAAACACTCCTTCTAGATTTTGATCAAAGAGCATGTGGCGATCAAAACATTATTACAGGTATAAAATCAAAGAAAAATTTAAAAGAACTGGCAGACTTTTCTGGAGCAATAGATCCAAAGTCTATTCAGTTATTCACCACAGATCATAAGAATGGAGTCTCTTTTGTTGGTATGCCTACTGAACCTATTGCTGCTAATCAAGTAAATGTAGAAGCATTGGGTAAAGTTTTAAAGGCTATCACTAATATTTACCCTGTCACTGTGATTGATGGCGGAAGCGAATTAACTCCACTTACACTTAAAGCATTGGAATTCTCAACCCTCATTTTTATTGTGGTTTCACCAGATCTACTGGCCGTTAATCAGAGTAAAAGACTATACACCGAACTCGTCACCATGCTTTTTCCAAAAGATATGATTCAGTTACTGGTGAATCAAGCCGTCAATGGTCATCCCGTAAGCCCAGAAGTTATTGGGAATCAAATTGGCAAACCTGTTTTTCATGCCATTCCTAGAGATGATGCAAATTGCGTGGCTGCACTATCGCGCTCAGTTCCTGCGATTGTGGCCGGGAAAGGACCTTTTTCATCTGGTGTCACTGATTGTGTAAGAAAACTCATTCAAAAAAATGTTCTCAAGACTCTTGAGAAAATTGCCAAGCCTCAAGATGTTGGTGCCCAAGCAGGAGCAAGCAAAGAAGGTCCATCAGATGACAAGAAAAAAGACATGTGGACTGAACTTAAAAGTAGAATTCATAAGTCACTTGTTGAAGAGATGGATTTAAAAAAACAAGATGATAATGACCCAAAGGCAAAAATAATTTTACGTGAGCAAACGAAAAAAATGGTGGTTGAGCTTTTGGGCAAGGAAGATACAAAAACAATTCTCGCTACACGTGAAGATATGAATCGTATTGTTAAAGAAATTTTAGATGAAGCTCTTGGTCTTGGACCACTTGAAGATATGTTATCCGATAAAAGTATTTCAGAAATCATGGTGGTTGGACCAAAAAAGATTTACTTTGAACAAAAAGGTAAAGTGAGAAAATCTGAAATCACTTTCACTAATGATAGACAAGTGATGAATGTGATCGAGAGAATTGTCGCACCTATTGGTCGAAGAATTGATGAAAAAACTCCTTATGTTGATGCTCGACTAGCAGATGGATCTCGGGTTCATGCTATTATTCCTCCTTGTGCCATCGACGGTTGCGTGATCACGATCAGAAAATTTCCTGACAAAAGGTTAGATTATAAAGATCTTGTAAAGTTTGGGTCCATGACTGAAGGTATGGCGGATTTTTTAAGGATATCAGTTGAGGCGCACAGAAATATGGTGGTCTCTGGTGGTACGGGATCTGGTAAAACGACTTTAATTAATATGCTTGGTGGTTTTATCCAATCAAATGAGAGGATTATTACCTGCGAGGATTCTGCTGAATTAAATTTTCCACAGGATCACGTCGTAAGATTAGAAACTCGTCCACCATCCCTTGAGGGAGATGGGGAGATTGATATTAGATGTCTTGTTAAACAGACTTTGAGGATGAGACCTGATCGTATCGTTGTAGGTGAGTGTCGAGGTGGAGAAACACTTGATATGTTACAGGCGATGAATACTGGGCATGATGGCTCTATGACCACCGTTCACTCAAATACTCCTCGAGATGCCATCTCACGACTTGAAACACTCGTTCAGTATGCTGGAGCTGGGCTCCC
>CANEVK010000244.1 GCA_947442115.1 Bacteriovoracaceae bacterium
AGGTAATCTTTTATAATGACTGAAATTTCAACCAGAGTCGCGTAATTGATCATGAAAACTCTTGTCACAAGGGGTTCTAAACCTTGTTTAAGTTTTGCCATTTTTTCTTCTTCTTCTTTTTCCTTAGAGGCTTGATTCAGAGTTTTAATGATTAAGATATTGGCATTTTTATCTGCCACCAATTTAGACAACCCCATAATTGTATCCAGGGCCTGATCCCAGGGTATATTAGTCAGAGTGAGTGAAAGAGGTTTTAAGGTTGTGACTTCTTGATCAATGATAATGTTAAAACCAGATGTATCAGCAATCATGTTCAATAAATCTGGCACAGGTATTTCTTTCACATTAATTGAGATTCTTTTACCAATATACTTCTTGGGGCCAGAAAGCGTTAAATTATGGAGGATATCTTCAAGGCTATTTGATTTTGGTATATTTAAACCGACAGAATCTTCAGCTTTCTCTCCTGGCTGCAAAGAAGTTGTATCAGTTGAACGAATTTTATTTTGTGAAAAGACCCCAAATCTGTTTTCAATATTGAGAATAATTTTATTTTCTTTATTTTCAAGAATGGATCTTACGTTGTCTCTTAGTTGAACAGCAAAACGGATATCTTGAGTTGCTCCCGGTTTTTTATAGCCTGAAATAAAGACTGTACTTCCTGGAAACTCCGAGGTGTCAATTCCTCTTAGTAGTTTTGGCGAAACCTTGACATTTTTTAGATCTAAAATAATTTGCTTATCTTCTGCCACATGAAAACGTTCTGCAAAAACGTCTTTATCAACTTCAATGATGAGTTTACTTACTTCACCATCTTGAGTGAAATTGACGTTTTTTATTTCTTGGGAAAAGACCTTTCCCATGATTAATAAGCTTAATAGAAAAAATCCTTTCTTCATGCTTTCTCTTCCTTAAGATGAGCTCACTCTACTATTGTAGAAAGATTATTTCGAAATGGGTATGACTGTTTCTAAATATTCTTCCTGCCCATATACGTTAACAATCTTCTCAACTAATATGATTCCACCAGGCATAATAGCCTTTAACTCCGCCCCATCATCACCAATTCTGGCGCCTTCCCTCAAGATCACAATAGAGCGACCAGTATTAACGAGGGCCCTTCTCTCTTTACCAATAAGGACTCCCACTAATTTTAACTCCGTAAGATTTTTTACAGCGTCCTCTTTTATATTTGAGTAGTTACCCTTGCCTGAGGAGGCAAAACCTTTGTCGCTCGTGTTTTTTTCAGATTTAACCTGGGGAGCCTTAAAAGGATCTCTTAAATCAAAGGGACGATCGATTTTAGACTTATCTTTAAAAAAATTAGATAAAGGATCCACGGGGGCAGCCATTGCCCCGACTAAAAATAAAGAGCTAAGGATTAGGAGTTTGAACATTCTGAAACCCCCTATCAACTTTAAAAGCAGGATTGAACCTAAAAGCTTCAACCACAAACTCTGAACTGATCATCTGAAATCGTCCTCGTTGAGTCGATTCAGTATTAGACAATCTTATTTTTTTGACGTTATAGATTCTATCCGCGGCACCTATTCTTTCAAAAAAAACTAAAAACTGAAGAAATGTACCTTTTGATTTAACTAAATAATCTTTTGAAATAAAATAAAGAGAAGGCTTCTCATCTCCAGGAGTAACACTCGGATCCTTAATATTAAGCGTGGTGATTTCCTTATTAAAAAAGGAAATGATTTGGCCATCATTAATCTCTGCTGGAAGTTGTCTCTGTGCTGCTTCAATATTTTTAGCGACTTCTTCAACTCTGACCTTTGATTCCTCTGTCTTTTTAACAAATTCTTGGATCTCTTTAACCTTTTTTTGATTTGTCGCAATTTCAGCTTCCATGGTTGGAAACTGATTATTTAATTCTTCCATTTTAATTGTATGCTCATCATAGAGAACCCAGGCTCCATAGAGACCATAAAAAATAATGATAAAATGTACGCTACCAATAATCTTGTTAACTAGATCCTTCATTAGTCGAGCCTTGATAGGAAAAAGTGAACTTCAAACTTCTCAATTCTTTTTTTATCCGAAGCCCTTACTTCGCTGGTTGTGCCCTTGATAATAGCGTCTCGGATAAAAACAGATGAGCGTAAATTTGTTAAGAAAGTTCCAACACTGCCATAACTTAAAGCTTCACCCTTGATGACCATAAGATCATTATCAATGTTTAGGTCAGAAATCCAAAGATCGGCCGGGATATTTTTTGCAATATAGATGAGAAGATTTGAGGGATTTCTCTTTTCTGAAATAGCTTGTTTTACGGCTGTTAATTTTTTACTTAGGTTTTCTTCCTGAGCCTTTAGTTCTCGGATCTGTTTTTCATACTGAGCAGACTGACTCACTTTTCTTTTTAAGGATGTTAATTTGCCTTGAAGAGTGGATAATTCATTAGACTTATTATTGAAATCCTCCTCCCACATAGGAACTAGTGTAAAGTCAGGAAGATATAAAAAGATAAAGGCCAATCCGAGCCAGATTGGTTTAATTTTAGTAAAATCAAACCCTCCGACATTGGAGGCATCAAATTGCTTTTGAGCGGTGGAAAGATTGATCTTAATCATGATTAATTCATCTTCCTCATGGCAAGTCCTACTGCAACCGTAGAAATCGCCGAGAGCTGATCAAGACCTGACTCAGCTTTTTTTTGGTCAATTTTTATAGCCGGGAACAAAGAAAGATTTTTGACTTCAAGTCCCGTGAGTCCAGCTAATTTTTCAACCAGCCCAGGGGCAAGGGAAGCTCCGCCAGTCACAAAACAATAGGTAACCTTTTCTGCACTCCCTTGGGATATATAAAAGTTTATATTTTTTTTTACTTCAGCAAGGGTCTGATCAACTTGATTATTCATGATCGCCAAGATTTCATCAGGAAGATTCCCGTTATCATCTGTCGTTGTCTTGAGATCTTCAGCTTCCTCATAACTTACACCCATCTGGCGCTGAATTTCTTCCGTGATAAGACCTCCACCAATGGGAAGTTCTTTGGTAAAGATTGGTCCGTTTCTCTTATAAACTAAAATTTTGGTAGTCTGAGCACCAAAATCAATGAGAAGTGTCCCCTTGGAGTATTCATCAAGTTCATCGGCATAAGCTTCTTCAAAAGCATTAGAAAGGGCCAGAATATTCAAATCCACAATTTTTGGAGTGATCTTTGCCTCATTAAGAATCTTAGAGAAATTTTCGATGAGCTCATTTCTGGCCGCTGCAACAAGGGCATCCTTACCTCCCCCTTCATTATCTCCAATGATATGAAATCCCACTTGGGATTCATCTGCACCAAAAGTAATGTATTGCTCAGCCTCCCACATAATGTGGTCTTCAATTTCCTCATTAGTTCCTTCAGGCACATTAAGTCTTTTAGTCATTGTATTTGGTCCATAAAGACCCATACAGGCAACTTTAGACTTGATACCCGCTCGCTTCATGGCCTCGAGTACTCCTTCGATGAGCTCCTCAGGTTTTTGAATTTGATCTTCGATAATTGCAGCTTCCGATAAAACAAAAACTCCTAATTTATCAACTTTCATTTTGCCAGGGGAACCACTGACCTCACAGACCTTAATACTATGAGAACCAATATCTATGCCAAAAATCCCACCAGGATTCAATTTTCCAATAAGATCATCAATTTGTTCTTTAAGAGAGGCTGCCAAAAGAATCCTTATTTTTTAATAAAAAAAATCTTATTTAATTATAAGCAGAGCGATAGGGGAGTATCAAGAGTTAAGTATCTAAGTTTACTTTAGAAGAACCAAGACTGAAGTTTAATTGCCTGTTCAGGAAAAAAAATCTGAAAAGCTGCCACGAGGAGAATCGCCGGACCAAAGGCCATTGGTTTATCTTTGGTTAATTTTTTTAGAGCAATTAATAATAAACCTAGGACTGCCCCGACAAGGCAACTTAAGAAAATTGTAAAGAATACTCCCGTAGGACCAAGATAGAGCCCAATTATCCCAAAGAGTTTAATATCCCCTCCTCCCATGCCAACCTGACCACGGATTTTATAGAAAAGCCAAGTCACAAGGAGAGGCAAACAAAAACCAAGCACGCCACCAGACAGCCAAAAATACCAATGAAAAGTCATCAAACTATAAGGAAGAATAAGTAAAAGAAGATAAATATTGAGCTTATCAAGTAGTAACTGATGATCTAAATCGATAAAGAAATGACAAATAAAAATGCAAGCTATTGAGAAATGGAGCAAGTAATAGCCAAAAGAATAAAAATTAAGAAAACTTGGAAAAAGCCAAAAAGAAATAAGCCCAGTTACTAATTCAATTAACGGATATCTCCAAGATATTCTCGTTGAACAGAAAGCACACTTGCCTCTTAAAAAAATAAAACTCAAAAGAGGAATATTGTGAAACCAACTCAACTGGTTCGAACATTTTGGGCAGGCAGATCGGTCAAAAACAATAGTTTTTTTAAGGGGTAGTCTTAAAATAACAACATTTAAAAAGCTGCCTATTAACAAACCAAAAATCAGGGCATAAATTTCATATAAGAAGTTCATTAATCAAGGTTCTTTCTATTAAAAATTAAAAGGATCAATATGATCAAAAAAGAAGAATAAGTGACTCCATAAATC
>CANEVK010000245.1 GCA_947442115.1 Bacteriovoracaceae bacterium
CAATCCTGAAGAAATTCAAAATACCTCAGATATGGTCAAGATTATGAGTCTTAGGTATGTGGTGATAACAAGTGTTGACCGAGACGATCTTCCTGATCATGGAGCTGGCCATTTTGCAGCTGTTATAAAAAAAGTTCATCAAGATCATCCAGAAACTAAAGTTGAAGTTTTAATTCCAGATTTTGCTGGAATAGATGAGCACATGCATACTCTAGCAGAGGCCAATCCCTACGTGATTGCGCAAAATCTTGAAACGGTAAAGCGCCTTACTCACCCAGTAAGAGATCCTAGAGCTGGCTATGAAAAGACTCTGGACTGTCTAAAGTTTTACAAAAAAAATTATCCTCATATTCAAACGAAGACCTCACTCATGGTTGGACTGGGAGAAACTTGGGCCGAGATCCAGGAAGCCTTAGAGGACATTCGTAAATCTGATGTTGATATCGTTACTTTTGGTCAGTACTTACAGCCTTCTAAGCGGCACTTGAATGTGGAGAAATTTTACACTCCAGAAGAATTTAATGAACTTAAAAGAATGGCCTTAAAGCTAGGATTTAAATTTGTGGCCTCAGGTCCTCTCGTCAGAAGCTCCTATAAGGCCGGAGACTTTCTTGATTATGTAGAGGCCAATCCTTAATGTTGGATTTTTTCTCATCAATTCATTTAAATGATTTTCAACTAGACTCATCCAATATCACTCAATTGGATGAAAGGACTCTGGTTGTTAAGAAATGGAATTGGGACTACTCTCTCGCTCACCAATTTCAACGTAAAACGATGGAGCTTCTTGATCTCGCTCCCCAAACAAGAATCATCATTTGCTGCTCTCATCCCAGAACTTTCACTCATGGCAGAGGTTTACAAAAACCAAGGAAAGGTGAATCTCTTGATTTGCGGGAATTTGACCCCCAAATAATATCAAGCCTTCCTTTCCCCTTTCATCAAATAGAGAGAGGCGGAGGACTTACTTTTCATCATCCTGGTCAACTTATTATTTATCCTATTTTAAAACTCAATCCTAAAACTCTATCACTTTCAAAAATGATTAACTCACTCTTTGATGTGGCGATTGAGGAATTAAGGGACTGGGGCCTTGAAGGTTTAAGTCATGAAAATAAACTCCTGGGTCTTTGGTATGGAGAAAAAAAACTTGCTTCAATGGGTGTAGCGATAGAAAAACTTACGACCTTTCATGGGATGGCCCTTAATTTTTATCAAGATCCTGAAATGAAAAGTGCGCTGATGAAAGTGAACCCCTGTGGATTAGAGGCAAACACCTACATTTCAGTCGAGGAGATTTTAAACCTCAGGGATAAATCATTAAATGATTTTTCAGTTTTATACCTACGGAGACTTGCTCATGCCTGGAAATAGCTTCGGTCAATTTTTTAAAATCACAACTTTTGGTGAATCACATGGCGAAGCTCTAGGAGTTGTCATCGATGGCATGCCGGCCGGAATTGTTATCCATTTAGAAGATTTAAAAAAAGAACTAAAAAGACGAGCACCAGGACAACATTCAGTTCATACTTCACGTAAAGAGGAAGACTTACCAGAAGTCCTGTCAGGTGTTTTTGAAAATAAGACTTTAGGAACCCCTATTGCTGTCATAGTTAGGAATACGAATCAAAGAAGTGAAGATTACAGTCAACTTAAAGATAATTACCGACCAGGTCACGCAGACAAAACGACTGCTTTAAAATATGGATTTCGAGATCATCGAGGTGGAGGACGTGCCTCTGCCAGAGAAACTCTTGCTCGAGTCATTGGTGGATATTTTGCAGGCCTTATCATTCCTGATGTCAGTACCTATGCTTACATCCAGCAGGTTGGACCATTTCAATTAAAAGTTCATCCTGAAAACCACAACGTAGATCGAGGAGAGATTAATATCCCCGATGAGGCCATGACCAAAGATGTGGTTTCATTCTTAAATGATTGTAAGGCCAAGGGTGAATCTGCAGGTGGAATTGTTGCTGTCTCTATTAAGAATTGTCCAGCTGGTTTAGGTGAACCTGTTTTTGATAAAATCAAAGCTGATCTGGCCAAGGCCATGCTTTCTTTACCGGCCTGTTGTGGCTTTTCTCTTGGTGAAGGTTTTAGTTTTGCTCATCTTTTAGGCAGTGAAATTTCAACAAATTCTTCTCACTTTGGTGGCATAGAAGGTGGCATCACAAATGGTGAAGACATTCATTTCCAACTCGTTTTTAAAGCTCCATCAACGATTGGTGACAAAGCGAAATCCGGAAGACACGACCCCTGTGTACTGCCTCGAGTGATCCCGATTGTCGAAGCGATGACTAAAATTGTTATGGCGGACCATTTTTTGCGTCAGTCTGCTTACGATTCTTTTCTTCCTTAAGGTAAGTATCTGTGAGTCCAATTAAAGCTTCAGCTTTTTGACGAAGACCTTTTAACTCTTGATTCTCTATAGCAGGAGCAAGGATTTGATTCGAGAGATCAAGCCAACTCCAATACTGCCCGTGGTGAAAGGCGCCTTTTTTTGAGGCATAAAGGCCTGAACTATTTTGAGCTACGCCCTCTTCTCTGATGAGATCCTCACCTAATTTGAGATATTCTTGAGCGGGCAAAGTAAGATTGTACAACGTTGGAAATATATCTTCATGAGAACCAAAATTATCACGGTCATAAGTCTTAGGCTTCAAACGGTCTGGTAAAGAAATAAAAAAAGGTACCGCATACCTTTTAAACTCTTCATCCAGTCCAACACCTTTTGTGATCCAATAACTATGGTCACCCGTCAAGGCAACGACAACACTATCGCTAAGAGCAGTGGACTTAATTCTAGAAAGAAACTCACCCATTTTTTGATTACCATATTGAAGTCCTAAGAATCTTTTTCTCGCCAGATCTTCATCCACAGTCAGTCGATCAAGAAATTGAGAATCCAAAACGAGGGGCAATTCCTGATAAGAAGAAGGATATTCAAAAGGTGGGTGATTAGAGGTCGTAAGGACTAAAAAAAATTGAGGTTTACTGGACGTTCTCAATTGCTCTTCAATGAAGGTATATAAATACTCATCAAAAATGCCCCACTCATTGCCTAAATCATTTTCACCAATATTTTGTAATTCTGGCATGGCTTCTTTAATTTCACTTGCTCCCCAAAGAAAGTCATACTTCTGAGTCGTGAGATATTTGCCTAAGTCTCTCCACCCGAGCTTACCACCATAGACAAAATGTGTATCATAGCCCGATTTTTTATAAGGAAGATGACCACTCATGCTTAGACTTGTTCTCATATAATCAGACTCAGACAGAAACCTCGCTCCAGGTCTAATCACTTGAGAAGTAGCGACAGAAACAATACTTCCGATCGTGCCATTCTCTGCAGGCAGAAAATTCTTAAAAAGTATTCCATTTTTAAAATGCTCATCAAGAGAACCAAGGATATTAAAGTTTTTTTGATGGTGTGAATTCCAATAAGACCCAAAACTTTCCATCACCACAAGGACAACATGGGGTGGATCTCTTCGAAGCTTGGAATTCTCAGGGGTTTTCGCCTTAAGTTCGGAATTGAGTTCAAGTGTGGATGCCGACTTGTTGAAAACAATCTCATAAGCTTGTTGCCAGTCAGTAAATCCATACTTCTTTAAAAAATTTGCCTGAGAGGCACCAAATGTTTTGCGAATTTTTATCGCTCGATTGAATGTGAGAACACCATTAAGTGAGATCTTGTTGATGAAATCACTTGATGAGAAGTGAGCATCCTCAAGTGAAAGTGGTAAACGAGAGAAGTTACCTCGACCAACAAACGCTAAAAAAACTAAACCGAGAAAGAAACTCACGAGCACTCGCCAGTCACGTTTTTTATGTGCAAGATCAAAATCAAATGGAGAAAAACAAATCTTAATCGATTTAAAAATAAGATAATGAAAAAATAAAATAAGAGACAGCCAAACGGGGAGGTTATAGTTCTTCCAAATAGATGTCAGAAGGGCGACTGTATCATCCTCTAAAAAACCAAAGAAAAGGATATTGAGATGCTCTTGAAAATAAGAGAAAAAAGCATAATCACAAATATAAATCCAGAAGAGGCACACATATCCTAGAAAAAGAAAACTAATGGAGGTCGATCTAACAATTTTTATGGTTAATTTACCTGGAAGTAGATAGAAAATATTTAAGATGAGAAATGGTATTAAATTGATATAAGCAAGTGGCATCAGATCAAAACGTATCCCAAGTAAAAGGGAGCTCTTGAAATCACCACTATATGTTTTTAATTCGTCCCATTCGCCAAAGGCAAAAGAAAAGCCAATCCTGGCCAGTGATAAAATTGTGAGAGTGATTAGACCTAGTAAGAATAAATTCTTTAACCAACGCCAGTAATACTGTTTATAAGATAAATTCATTAAATGACCTCATTGAATGAGATCTTACCAATTAATCGGCCTGGTCACCAAACATTAAATTACGCTCAAAGTCCTCTGGTTTACTAGCGTTGCCTTTTGCTTCCTCCATCGAAATCAGTCCATCTTTATAAAGTTTAGTTATATGCTGATCAAAGCTTTGGGCCCCAGATCCCCCTTTTCCAGCACCTTTCTCAATGTACATGTAAATCTCTTTGGTCTTTGTAGCATCTA
>CANEVK010000246.1 GCA_947442115.1 Bacteriovoracaceae bacterium
CTCAAGGAGTTTCTTCTTTTCTGCACTTGATGCAATTTCCCACTGTGTTGTAAAAATTGGTTTTGTCATAGCTATGCCTCACTTTTTCCTAGTGTTCTTTTCGGCATATTTTCGAAGATGATGAATGAAGTTTTATGAAGCTTTTTTGTCGGGATTAGGAACGTTTACGATTTCGTCTGAATTAAAACGTAGCTGACAATCTGATAAGGAATTCTTAATAATACCTTTTTTAAAGGCCTGATCAATCTTCATCCAGGCTTCTTCTTCTTCTTTTTTTAAACCTACTTCTCGAATGGAATCTTGAAGAAGTTGGGACCTAAGCTCGAAGAGTTCAATATTTATAAACATATGCTTGTGGGCGGCAATAGGAAGCTTTCCGCAATAGATTGCAGGGCCACCCATTGCTTGGGACATGAAATCTGTTTGTTGAATTTCAATAATATCTTGCTGAATCTCTTTAAAATACTGCCCTATCCAGGGATGAGCATAAATTTTGTCATAAAAAATTTTATGAACCTTCTCTATGGTCGGCCTGCCGCCTATACGATCAAATAAGGATTTTGTTTTTTCTTCAATCACAGCATCTCATCGGTTTATTAAGGGTTTTCTTAAGGTAAGCGCTTATAAGCATCCTTGGCCATCTGTATCTCTTGCAGACTAGGTTTTTTTCGAACAGAAATATACCCAATAATTTTTTTCTTAGAAAAACAGGGAAAAACTAAAGCTTTTACCCAGTAATGTTTGCCTGTTTTGCTTCTATTTTTTACAATGCCAACCCAGAGATTTCCAGACTGAATAACATCCCAAAGATCCTGAAAGGCAGCCTTTGGCATATCAGCATGACGAATGATACTGTGAGGCTTATTCATCAGCTCACCAGCATTATATTCAGCAATTTCATAAAACTTACTATTCGCAAAATGAATGCGCCCTCTTTCATCAGTTGCTGATATAAGGACATCATCTTCTGCTAATAAAATTTCATGGGCAGGGTCTTCATTAAAACGGGAGGGATCAATAAAACTGCTCTGATCCACTAGAGGCTTTAATCTCTCGATGGGATTTTGCGAGCCTTGAAAGAGCCCCTGGACATTCATCATCTCAAGTAGATTTGTGAATGAATCACCAATAACAATGAGTTCTTTAACCTGATTATCGACAGAGGTTGATTGACCGGCGAGATAATCAAAAGCCGTCACACTTTCTTGAATAACTTTCCCAAACTGCATAGTTTGATCAGAAATAGTTCGAATATTTTGCTTAGATCCTTCTATGTTTTTTACAGCATTGTCGATTGAAGCCCTCGTCATCTCCAAACTTGATGAAAGACCTTTGATCGATTCAGTAATAAGAGTAATTGTTTTTTGAATACTTTCATTGGCCACTTTAGTCGTTCGAGATAGTTCCTTCACTTCACTGGCCACCACAGCAAAGCTTTTACCCATTTCTCCCGCTCTGGCAGCTTCAATTGTTGCATTCAGAGCAAGAAGGTTCGTCTGGTCTGCAATTGAATTTATCGTTTTTACTAATTTACTGATGGAATCGAAGTTTACTTCAAGGCGATTCATCGCTTGGCAAACCTCATTAACCCGAGTTGTGTTTAAGGATGCATCTGTTGCCATCACTCCAAAAGTACTTTCCATATTAATCATGGCCTTATCAACAATTTGTAATTGATCTTTGACCTGCACGAAACTATCAGAACACTCATGAATGCTATATAATTGTCGCGATATTTTTTGAGTTGTATCTTGGGCTACTTTACGCAGCTCTTTTCCCGTTACATTAATAAGATCATAACGAAGTTGTTCATCATTAAAACCAGTATCAGATGACATAGACTCTCCTCAGAATATCATTATTTTTTCATGACTAAAAAAAATGAAACTGATGAAAATCATGTTTTTTAAATTTTTTTAAAATTTTTCCCCGGAAATATTTTAGTGAAGTTATCAAGAATTTGATCGGCCTGGAAGGGCTTAGAAATCATACCGTCTGATTGTGAATTGATAAGCGCTTGCTTTGTTTCATCAAATTCAATACCACCAGAAATAAAAAGGAAATGAGGTTGAGATAAATCACGACTATTTCTTAATTCTTTTAATAAGCTCACTCCATCCATAATAGGCATGGAAATATCAGAAATCACGAGATCAAAAGTATTTTCTTTCAAATGAACTAAAGCCTCTTTCCCATTCGAGGCCGAAACTACATCAACTCCCATTCGAGAAAGCATCAATTCAAGAATATCTCTTAAATCTTCCTCATCATCAACAATCAGGGCGCGACATATTTGATTCATAAACACCTTAGAAAAATTTTAATTCGTTCAGCAAGGTTAAAAACTTTTTATATCGACTAGACTGATCAGCAACTTTTTCCATCCTTTGCTCTAGGGCAGACATGGTGAATTCACCTTTAGATGATAAATCTAGAATTTCATCAACTAAATAATGAGAAAAAGTAAAAAGCTGCCCTAGCGGTGTCGTTTCACTAATGGCAATCGCCCTTGGGAAACCAGCTCCTTCACCTACTTCATGTTGCTCCATCACTATCCGCCCCGTGTCTGGCGGAACTTTTGGAATTTTATCCAGTAACTGAGCGGCTTTCTGAGGATGGTTGATAAATTCTTCATCCAATTCTTTCAACTCAAGACGAGAAACTTCATTAATAACATCGTCCTTTAAAAAGACGTCATGAAAGAGCGAACTCATCACAAGTTTCTGAGAGGTCGTTTCCGAATTCCATCCAACTTTATTGGCCAGTGCAACAGTCACGGCCGAAAGCATAAATGAGTGCCGAGAAATATAAGACCCTTTGATCTTTAACATTTTATTTAAAAGCATCGAGAGAGTTCGGTCTTGCTCACAAATTTTTATTGTATCATTAATTTGAGCTTCAACCACCTGTGCAAGCCCTTCATGGAATCCATAATCTTTCAATGTTGAGAGTACGAGATCCTGTATTTCAACAACTGCCTGGGCCTTATTAGTTTTTCCAGTTCCTTTTGAAATGTTATCAATGATCTTTTGAACTTTTTGAACTAATACATCAGTACTCAAATTTAGGGCATAAAGTTGAGAAATACCTTTGCCTTCATATTTTAAAAAGTCTGTCTCATCAAAAACTGAACCTTCACTAAAAACTTTGACATATTTTCCATCTGATAGTTTGAGAAAAATATTCACTGGCATGTTGTTCAGTGATATTAGAAGTCGTGTCGAGATTGGAAAATAACTCTGCATGGAGACATTATTATTTGAAACATCAGATTGTGCTTTAAATTTCTGGAAAACTTCTTTAACACCGTTCATGAGGTTAGGTTTTTGAATATAACCAAACATCAGGCGAGAATCTTGAAACACGGGAAAACTTTGGGGAGATTCCGAGCTGCACATAACATATTTACATGATTGTCCAGACTCAAGCAGAAACTTATAAACATCCCCTCCATTTTTATGGGGCATATTATAATCGCAAATGATCAATTCAAATTTCTTTTCATTCAAAAGACGAATAGCCTCTTCGCCATCACAGGCCAGTGAAACTTCGCATGGATAACTGGAATCGACAAAAAAACTCACAATGTCGCGAATTTCTTCTTCATCATCAACAATTAAAACCTGGGGCTTACCCATAGAGCAATACCGTAAAAGAGTGTTTTAGCTTTTTCGGATGAATGAGTGGTTTGCTTGAATCAAAGTTCAATAAAAACAAATAATTAAGAAATTCTTAACAATTAAAGCCCCAATTCAATATCTTAGACAAGGAGTTTGAGCATGCATCTTAATGGTTCGGCAGCTCCCCAGAGAAGCTGATCCCCACAAGTGAAGGCGTTGAGATAATCATCACCTAAAGTCATTTTTCTCAATCGTCCAACTGGAATTGTAAGTTTTCCTGAAACAGCTGTAGGGGTCAGCTCTTTTAGGGAGTCAACCTTATTATTGGGAACTAACTTGACCCAAGGATTGGCCTCTCGAATTATTTCTTCTAGGGTCGAAAGTTCAACTGAACGATTAAGTTTGATTGTGAGGGCCTGAGAATGGCACCTTAAGGCCCCTACTCTGACACAGGTTCCATCAATAGGTATGATTTTTTTTGATTGAAGAATTTTATTCGCCTCAACCTGGGCTTTCCATTCTTCCTTACTCTGCCCAGTGGGTAATTCCGAGTCGATCCACGGAAGTAAATTGAGGGCCAAGGGATGGCCGAAGTTTTCTTGAGGAAAATCAGATTGACTCATCGATTGAGTCACCTTCTTTTCCATTTCTAGAGCCCCCAAAGACGGGTTATTATCCAAACAGTCTCCCACAAATTTCATCTGAGAGAGAAGTTCCATCATATTTTTCGCACCGGCGCCACTGGCCGCTTGGTAGGTCATGGAGCTAACCCAGTCCACAAGGCCTTCCCTAAAAAGACCGTGCAAGCCAATCAGCATCAACGAAACGGTGCAATTACCACCAACAAAATTTTTCACACCATTATTAAGTGCTTGCTCAATTTTTTCACGATTAACGGGATCAAGAATAATTAAAGCATCGTCTTCCATTCTTAAGGAACTAGCGGCATCTATCCAATAACCATTCCAGCCAGATC
>CANEVK010000247.1 GCA_947442115.1 Bacteriovoracaceae bacterium
CCAAAATCTTCAAAATTTATATTCGAGTCTTTTGTGGAAAAATCAACATATTTATCGCCAACTTCACCCCTTAGATTGAGGGAGGATTTTCCGGTCTGAATCATGGAATCAATTTTAAAAAGACCATTTTCTATTGAGAGTAGAGTATTAACGAGTTGTGCCTTTTTAAGGCCTAAAATCCTAAAGGGCTTATCATCTCCCACTTCAAATATAAAATTATTTAAATTAAAAATTCCCTTTGGCAAAATGACAATTCCATCTTCCTTCAATTTTATTTTTACGGCACCGGTCAGGCTTGCACTGAGTACGTTTAATGACGGCAAAGATTTTAAAATATTTCGAAGTTCAACATTTTCAAGTTCAACATCAATTTCTCCTTGAACTATTTTTTTATTACCTAGGTCAAAAAGATCAACTCTTTGAATCAGTGTTATTCTCTCTAATTCATTGGCGATATTTAGTTTTTTTAATTGTATGATATCTTGACGTATTTCAATGGCTGCAACGATCTCATTCGCCTTTAATAGATTTGAATCTAAGTTTTTAATAAAAACATCTGACTTCCCAGCAATCTTTTTATTTTCAAAGGATCCACTAAAACTTATGTGCCCGGTCCCTTTTTGAATTTCTAAAAATTCGACATGAGGCAGAAATTGACCCAGCGGGGAAAAATGTAAATACCCCTCACCATTGAAACTGCCACTAGCTGCGAGTAGCTTTGAGTATTCACTAATCTCGCCTTTTATTAAAAGACTTTGTACATCATGCTGAATTTTCGCTCGATTTATTTTAATTTTTTTCCTGTCTATCGTGGCATCACCCCAGACATCATCAATTGAGTATTTGGAATCTTTTATCAGATTTAAGGAGGAGATTTGAAATCTTAGCTTTAATTTATCTTTCAACTTACTTATTTTAATTTTTTTTGCATCAAACAGTTCGTGAGTGGTTATGAGTTTGAGATTTTCAATATTTAGAGAAGATAACCAAATGGGAGTATGCTTTATCTTTTCAAATACCTGGTCAATCTTTTCCTGAGGTATTTCATTTATTGGAGCATCTGATTCTGGGTACTTCAATTCTAGCACAGTGTCTTTTGCTACGAATTCACCTATTCTAAAGCTTCGCTCTTCCAACCTCAGGAGTGGTATTATAAATCCTATTTCACCAAATTCAGCGATTATTGTGAATTCTGAATCTAGCTTTTTCTTTAAATACACATTCTGTAGGTGAATACCAGGAGGAAATAAGGTGATGTTAACTGATTCAAATTTAATACGAGTCTGGGTCTTTCTGTATCCTATATCAGAAACAACTTTAGATAAGACTTTGCCGAATGATTCGGACTGAATAAAAAAGATCATCGCTAAACTACTAGCAAGAACAAAAAAAGTGAAAGCACCTAGCACGCTTTTATATCGCATCTAGCTCTTCCAGTTTCATTTTGGCCAGTCTGTACTGATCATCAATATGAATTATTTTTTTTAATATTCCAACAGCAGCTCGATTTTCACCAAGTCTTATATGTCCCTCTGCCATCGTATATAAAAAAGATAGAATATCATTTTGAGTTTCTGCCTTTTTTAAGGCCTCGAGTGATTCATCTATAATGGCCCTATAATCTCTGAGATGAAAAAGTGATGTTATCTTTAAATACTTAGATTTCAACAGATCTACATTATTTGTTGAATTCTTAGATGCCATTTGAGCAACTTCGGCTGAGGCATAATAAAACTCTGACTGATAAAGGCTTACAGACAGATCTAGCAACTGATCAATTGAGTAATTTTGAATTTCCACAAGATGTGGAACCATTCTCTCTTCTGATGAAATGATATGTTCTTTTTCTTCTTTAGCGATTCTTTTATTGCTTTTTTCAAGACTGAGGTCAATAGTCATTTCATCAATATCGCTCTGTAATTTTTTATTGAGTCTTTCCGTTGCAAAATATTTTTTCAACTCAGGAAAATATTTACTTACATATACAAGGCTAAATTCTTTATTTTTCTTTATTTCGAATGAATAGTTTTTCGTGATATTTTCTAGACTTAGCTGATCTAAAAGATGGAGGACTACTAGCTGTAATTTGACATCATCAAAGTAAATAATAATTTCAATTAACCTCTTGAAGTCCTTTTTTTCTTTTAAGCCATTTAACATTAAAGATAGAAGTGATTTATATAATTCGAGGTGATAAATCTTCCCTGTAGATGATAAAAAATCTATCATCCTCTTTAATTTCTCATTCAATCCTCTTCTGGACGAAGTTTCAAAGCAGAATAGTATTAATTCCCTGATCTTCTCCTCACTCCTCACAAGGTTTAAACTTAAGAGATCTCCTGAAAGCATTAATAATTTAATGTCTAAATCATTAGGGAAAAATTTTGCTACAAATTCAGAAATGAGCTTTGGAATTTCAGTTTGATAATTTTGAATACGAAGCTTGAGGATTTTTTCTATTAATTCATATAACCTTGTATTCAATCCCTGTTTTTCTGCAATCCTTATTTCCAGTAAAATTCTCGACTGTACAATCTTTTTGTTTGATTGATCTATAAAACTTATCCATCGCTGAGCACTTTCAAAATCTTTTTCAATTATTTTATCGACGTGGATTAGCAGTAATTCTTCTGGAATTTTCTTTTGTTGAGAAAGCAAACACTCAAAATAGACAGTCATGAGTTCATTTGAACCCACAATATTTTTATCTATTAAATGTCCTTCAATCAATCTTTGTGCTTCAACAAATCTGGACTCCGCCATGAGTTGTTGAATCTTTATGAGACTCTCCACCATGCCCCTTCCTGTGGCACATTAAACACTTAATTTTATTATACTTTTAAATGAGTTTTTTGGATAAATAATTGGTAGAAAACTTACTTTCAACGAAATCTGGATCATCCAAGATTTGCTTGTGTAAATTGATGTTGGTTTGGATTCCACTGACCACTGTTTCGTCTAATACTCTTTTGGCCCTTGTTATGCAGTTTGATCGGTTATCGGCCTGAACAATAATTTTAGAAACCATGGAGTCGTAGTATGGTGGTACAGTATAACCCGTATAAATATAGTCATCTGTTCTAACGCCAATACCGCCAGGTCTATGATAATGCGTGATATGACCAGGAGATGGCATACCTGTTTTGGGATCTTCAGCATTTATTCTGAATTCAATGACATGATTCCTGAAAATGATATCAGACTGTTTAAATCTGTTAACTTCACCTTGAGCGTGCCGGATTTGCTCACTAATAAGATCCACACCCGTTCTGCCTTCAGTCACAGGATGCTCCACTTGAATTCTAGTGTTCATTTCCATGAAGTAAAAATTTTGCGAATCCTGATCGTATAAAAATTCAACTGTACCTACTGAATCGTAGTTCACAAATTTGGCCAATCGCACAGCGGCCTGGCAAATTTCTTCACGTACTTTTGCTGTAAGAACAGGAGACGGGGCTTCCTCAAGAATTTTTTGAAAGCGCCTTTGAATCGTACAATCTCTCTCTCCCAGATGAATCACATTGCCGTGATGATCAGCTAGAATTTGGATTTCGATATGACGTGGGTTTTCTATGTATTTTTCTATAAATAGAGTGCCATCACCAAAAGCAGCTTTTGCTTCTTCTTGTAAGCGAGTAAGGGCTGGCCAAAGCTCATCAAAGTTTTCAATGCGCTTCATCCCTCGTCCACCACCACCGGCAGAGGCTTTAATCAGAACAGGAAATCCCATTTTCTCAACAGCTTTTCTGATCTCATCATCTGAGGTTTCTTTGACATATATGGGTTCAAGAGTTGGCACGTTCGCTTTCTTGGCCGTGATCTTTGATTCAATTTTATCACCCATGTCCTGAATACATTTTACACTTGGACCAATAAAGGTGAGGCCCCATTTTTCACAGAGTTCTGCGAACTCATCATTCTCTGAAAGAAATCCATAACCAGGATGAATGCCATCAGCTCCCGTGATATCGGCTGCAGAGAGGATTTGAGGAATATTTAAATAAGACAAAGATGATTTTGCTGGCCCAATACAAACTGATTCATCGGCCATCTTTACATGCAAAGAATCTTCATCTGCTGTTGAGTGAACAGCAACGGTTTCAATGCCAAGTTCCTTACAAGAGCGGATCACTCTAATGGCAATCTCACCACGATTTGCGATGAGTACTTTTTTAAATTTCTTAGCTGGCTTATTCATTAGTTAGGTTTGATTTTAAAGAGTGGTTGCCCAAACTCAACAAGACTCTCATTCTCGACACAGATTTCAACGACTTCACCATTAATATCAGCATCGATTTCATTCATAATCTTCATCGCTTCAAGCACACAGAGGGCCTGTCCAGTTTTAACCTTGTCGCCCACTTTAACGTAAACTGACTTTCCTGGACCCGGAGAAGAATAAAAAGTTCCCACAAAAGGTGACTTAATTATATGAAACTTTGAGTCAGTAACTTGGGGTTTAGCTACAGCTGCTGCCACTGGTGGTGCTACAACCGCATGAGCGACTGGTTGATGATGAACAACTGGTGCAACAACCCCAGTTGAAAAACGGACTTCTATTTTAAAATCTTTAGATTCGAC
>CANEVK010000248.1 GCA_947442115.1 Bacteriovoracaceae bacterium
AAAACCAGAGAGACCAATACACAATACATTATTTAAAAAAGCAGGCATTTTAGAAAACCTTAATCTCAAGCAAGTCCCAGAGGGAATTTATTTTATAGCGGCGTTCCCACTGCCACTAGGAGAAGCATCTGAGTCACCAGTTGTACCAGTTCTTTTTACGAAGGAAGAATTGGTCAATCATATTTCTAATACTTAGCATTTCTGCGTTTGCAGAGGTTGCAGAAGTCTGCACAAGGCCCTCGTACCAAGGATTAGGTGCGATATATTCTTATTCTCAACTACAAACACATTGTGACCACAAAGAAAATTGCTGGATTCAATTTCAAGCTCCTGAAGATTTGATCCGCGCGGAGGTAAATGGGGAGACTCTTCTCAATTTGACTTCACCAAACACATACCACTCAAATGAATTTTTCCTTCTCCCGCTCAATAAAATAAACATAAAAGAAATTGTCATTCAGGCAGCAGACTCAAACCAGGATAAGCGCTTTGTAAGTGAGCTTTGCTTAAAAATTGGTGAGTATGAAGAGCTCCGATGGGTAAATAGTTGGAAATGGTTTTTTAGGACTGGGGCCAACCTCTTTTCAGCGTATTTCCTTGTTTTGATTTCTATTTTTCTTAGCTTCTCGTTTTGGTTACGACGATCTGGAATTGGATTATCGCTGCTCATTTATTCTATAGTGTCTGCAATATATTTGTTTAGCTTCAGCGAATATCCACGGTCTCTGATTGATCCTGTTCTTGCATCTGGTGGGTTTCATTTTCCACTTAGACTCTTGCAAGATCTGTGTTTAATTTATGTTTTTCATCATTTTCATCAACACAGTGACCCTCACCGCATAATCAAGAAATTATCATGGGTGTATTCTATCGTGATTGGCATTTACGCTCTAATGCTGGTTATCGGCATAAAAGAATATGTTTTCTATGCAAGAATTATCATCATTTTAGCACCCCTTGTAGCGGCTCCTATGGCCATAGGCACTTGGTTCGCTTTTAAACTCAAGGATCGAAATGAGAGAAAAGTACTTATACCTGTTTCCATTATCTTGTTTTTATTTCAACTAAATGACCTGCTGGTTTTTTGGAAACTCATTAATAGTTACTTCACAGTGAGACTCTATATCCCCTTTATTGTAGGAATGTCCCTGTTCCTCTACTTTAGAAGGATGTATGAAAAGGAGACAGCTCTCAACATTTTGTCTGAACGTCAAAAAATCCTTAAAGAATTTCTCCATGATGTAAAATCGCCACTGGCAGTACTTCGAATTTTTTTCGCATCTCGAAAAGAGAATGAAGAACATTCGAACGTCATAACGACTGCTCTCGATCGAATTGAAAACATGGTTCTTCAGATAGATAGACCAAACAAAGATGATATTAATGACAAATTCATGGTAGTTTTGGCACTAAATGAAGTCTTAAATCAAAAAAAACTGGAGTATCCAGATTTAAAATTTATTTATAAAGTTCAAAATGATTCTTACGTTTTTGCAAACAAATCTAAAGTTCAACGAATTTTCAGCAATCTGATTAACAATACTTATGAAGCATATTTCTCAAACGTGAATAAAACCATTGAGATTAAAGCTATCTTAGGAACGGACAAAATTCATATTACATTTAGTGATAGTGCTAAAGGTATTCCGAAAAAAATCCTTGAAAAACTCTTCAAAGAAGAAGTTACTAATAAGCCTACAGGGAGCGGGATTGGACTAAGTTCAGCTTATCGCTATCTGAAGGAAATTGGAGGGGATCTAAATGTCATTTCCAGAGAAAATACAGGAACGACAATTGAAATCGTATTTCAAACCACGATTGGAGATGTCACTCTCTCCGATCTTGAGAATTACTCATTAGAGCAAGTTGAATCACCGGACTTAATTCTTATTGATGATGATAGATATATTCGATTGGCGTGGAAGCTTCATGCTCAAAACTCAGCAAAGACAATAAAAACATATGATTCACTAGAAAGTTTTTTTATTGAAGCCAAAAAAATTAATAAAAACACGCCTATCTATTTTGACGTTAATCTCAACGGAAAAAGAAGCCTGGATGAACTTAGCAAGTTTAATGAACTTGGATTTACAAATTTAATTATAGCTACAGGTGAAGACCTTGACCCTGATCAATTACCGCCGAATATAAGAGGGATCATAGGGAAACTTCCGCCAATACATTAATAATATAAAATCCTCGTTAAAGCGCTAATTGGAAATAATTGAAGAAATATTTTTTTCTAAGTGACCAAATTGTTTATGCGTTTAATTCATTCGAACTTATTTTTACTTTCCCATCAATTTTTTCAGCAAAAAAATAAGAAGAAAATCATTTCAAGGCTCAACGATATTTAATTTTATACCCTGACAGCTCACTAGGCTTTGATCTTGAAAAGAGCAAAATGATTGAGAGTGACCATTCCAGAGTTTTCCAAGAACGACTTTTCCTTTCAGTTTTTTACAGGCCACACTTCCTGGATTTAGACCTGAAACTTCCTCACGAGTAAGATTCACCACCTGGGTGGTGGCCTGAATGGCCTGACTTTTCTTGGAGGGTGAAAACAACAGAGCTTGATCTTTCAACTCAAGGTTTATGGACTTTGGGCCAATTTCAACCTTAAAAGTCTTTGAACTGGCCTGAATAGGAAGGATGCAGAGGACAAAAATGATGGATATTCTATTCATGAGCCTATTATGCTCCAATTCAACTCCACTGGCAGTGGTCAAAAAATACCCTATAGAGTGAAAGTTCAAGTAAACGCGATAATAAAGAGGTGAAGATTTCTCGAGGGGTACTATTCATTTTATTCTTTACTCAAAGTCTTTGGGCAACAGATCCAGGTAAAACTGTTGCTGATGTGACACGTGCGTATACAGAAGCCGAGCTACAAGTTTTAAAACGTCCAAAGGCCAACAGTGTTTGCCAAGAGGTAGATTCAGCAGTCTCTTTGTATGACCCAGGAAAATCACTCCATCAAGTCAAACAACAGGATCAAGATGGTCTAGGTACATGCTACGCAAATACCGCTTCTCTCATGATAAAATCTTATCACCCGGATAAACCAGTTCCATCCTACCTAGATCTCGCCAGATTTAATCCTGCAGTTGCCAACAAAACATATGAGTTTAATACCGGTCATGCATGCAAAGTCATTAATAATTGGCAAGAAAATCAGAGGCCTCTTTGCACTGACAGTTTGCTAGAAAATCAACCAAGCGCGGTTCAAGATAAAATCTTAATTGGGCTCTATGATGCCATTAATAAGCATCAAGCTTCACCGGAAAAAGTAAAAGAGATTTTTAAACAGTACCAGGCATATGTCGCCCAAAATCCTAAACCTCAAAAAAATATTTGTTTGGAGAAAATGGATTCACTTCGTTTTGAAAATTTTATGGAATTAAAGATCACACAATTGTTAGAAGAGAATAGTTTTTTACCCTTGCGGGAGGATTATAATTACACTCAAGAGGAGACTCAATTTGCTCAGGACTGTTCTAAAAAATTTAATCATAGGTTAAAAGAAATAGGCATTATAAAAGAAGAATCATTTTCACTAAATGATGGAACGATTTCAACCTATCATATTTTAAATCCAACTCTTGCGGATCGTGCCAATGAATTAGTGGTAAAGTTCTTGAAAGGTCAAACTCTTCCTTCAGGTGAGACTTACTTCAAGAAAATTTTAATAACGATAGATTCCCAGCCAGGTTCTGAATCCAAAAGCTCTCTTTTAAGTAATAATAATGCAACCGCCAACTCCTATCGAAAATATTTTAAAGATCTCATTCAAAGTGGTGAAGATAAAATTTTTACCACTTTTCTGTCAGATGCAATAGAGGGACAAACGGAACTAAAATCCTGTTTAACACAATCACCTGTATGGAAAGAGTTTAGTACTGATTTAATCAAGAACATATCATTACAATGTATTCGAGGTGAGTCACTGGAATGGGAAATAGGTATTTTAAATCAAAAAGAGAATTGCCCAGAGGTCGAAAGAAGTTTATTTGCGGTGTTTAATACTTTGAGCGATTTAGAGCTGTCGATGGATAAAATAGAAAAATTTGTTTTAGATGATAGTAAGCAGCTCTTAAAACAAATCATTGAAAAAAACTGTCAAAAATGGCAGGAGTACCCTATGCCACCTGGGAAATGCGAGAGGGAGCCAATCTCAGCTGGTCTCGTCACTTCAGAGCGCCCCGAAGACTGGAAAGTTTACCAAAAGTTTCAAAAAGATTTGGACGGCTATTGTGAAAAATTTAAATTAAAAAATTACATAAACTTAAATCTTTACGCCGAGTATCTAACTCCTAAATTAGATGCCATGGAATTAGATGAAAATGCTGAATTAAATCATCAGCAAATTGCTAATTATAGATCTTTTTTTAATAGCTTAGTTAAAGGTATAGATAGTAAAAATTTATCCTACTATCCCTTGGCGAATTTAAAGCAAGAAGCCCTTAAAGAGGTAAATAATCTTAAGCAGAAACAGAAAAGTTCCGGAGATGAAGTCGTAAAAACAATTTTGGCAGGACATGCAGTGGGCCTTGGAACCTGTGGTTACTTATTCCATGA
>CANEVK010000249.1 GCA_947442115.1 Bacteriovoracaceae bacterium
CATTGCCCGGAATTCTGAATGCTTCACGGCGCTTTAGATCTTCCATGATCTCATCAGTTATGAAGGCCGCTCTCGGCTCTCGATTTTTTGGAAACTGTTTCAGTTCAATGAAGGTTTTATTCGTCATATCCCAGATGCAGGCCTCCTTAATTAAAAGGCGGCGGTTCTTAATATCTACGTTTTCCCACTGAATCCCTGAGACCTCACCGATTCGGCCAGCAGTGTAAAACTGCATTTGCGCTAGATCACGGTAGAGCGGTTGTAGCGATTCGAAAAAGAGGAACGCATGATGAAGCTCAATCTGTATCTTTTTATCTGGCAGTGGTTTAATGAATCCCATCTTGCGATGCGCTTCTTGAAGGATATGGAAAAGTTGATTTAGAGCAGTTACTAACGAGATACCTTGGATATTTTGAAAGGCTTGAGAGCCGAGATTTTCTTAGTAGATAAATTCCGAGTAAGTCCCAACTGTCGGATTGATCCATTAAATGACATTAAAGCTATACTAATAATTTACTTTGATATAAGCGACCTCAGGCTTGCAGTTAAAGCGAATAGGTAATATTGAATTTCCAATTCCTCGGCTCACATACATTTTCGCCTGCCCCTCTTTGTACCAACCAGAATCATATTTTCCTGTACCTTCAGGAGTCCATAAAGATCCGATGACAGGAAGTCGCACTTGGCCACCATGAGAATGACCTGCAAATGCAAGGTCGGTTTTATTATTTATGGATTCAAACAATACCGGAGAGTGAAAAATAGAAAGAATTTTGCTTTTCTTTGGAATCTTCTCATAGGCTTCAATATCTGGTGAACCGGCTAGCTCATCATCAAGGCCCACAAGCCAAAGATCATCTTTGATATGAATATTTTTATTTGTAAGATCGACAATATTTGTCTTTTTCAAAATATTACGTAGCTCTTTAATAGGTTCCCAATACTCCCAATTTCCTTGTATGAAATAGACTCCAAGCTGAGCTTTAAATTTAGAAAGCACATCTTCGTAACCTTTGGCAGTTCCACCCGGAGTAGCGATATCTCCTGTTATAAAAATAATATCAGGTTTATTAGCGCGAATGGAATCCATCAGTTTAAGCTCGATTGCCTCGAGACCGTCAGTATGGAGATCAGTTACATGTGCCACCAATAAGTTCTTACCACTTTTCCCGATTGTGACTTCATGAAAGGAACTTTCTAACTGATAGGGCTCGAAGCAAGTTGAGTAGATTAAGAGTAAAACAGGAATGAGCAAAGCGATTATTTTTAGCGTTTTCATGTTATTCTTCTATTGTGGGGAACATTCTTAAGATTTACCATTTGAAAGATCAAGCTTTGTTGGACCTTTATAAGAGGTTGGACAAAGACCTGCGTCCCATGCCTAAGAAGCCTGATGGGAGCTTTGACCCATATGGACTGGGTTTGGAAGACAATGACGTGGATGCCTTGAGACATGCCTTCATTAGTGGTGTGTATACTATCGAATATAACGAAGGACTGTCCGAATTACTGGGACGGTTGAATGAGTTCACGACATTTGATTCACAGTCAACTTCTGCCCTGAGCGAAAATATGGACCTTTGGAATAATGCTGTTGGCAGATCTTACGGTAAGAAAGCGAAAACTTGGGATGATCTTTATCTAAAGCTTATGAAGGCCTTAAAAGCAAATGAACTTATTATCGATTTGAAAGACACTAGAAAGTACAAGGGTGAGAAAAGTATCAAGCGAATGCCTAAGTCTTTTGTCATCAAGATCAAAGAAAACAAAACTGGAGCTAATACCGAATTTCTGGACGTCCGAAAGAAAGTTGTCATGCCTAAAACCGATTTCATCGAGGCCATAAGAAAAGGTAATTATCCTGGATATGCAGTTAGAAAACATCAGTCTGGTGAGTTTCCTTATTCAACAAGAGATAGATTTAGTTTTAACAATCTCGGTTAGAGTCCGACCAGTCCGACTGATTCCATTGAATGACATGAAATCTTGTGAAAATATGTGAAGTGACGAGATCGCTCGAGGCCTTGTTATCATTCTCAAATACGCAATTTGCTTGATGTTTAAATGAACTGCCGGATGAATCGGGTAGTTCGGGCATGATCTAACTATACGATTTTATTCATTAAAAATGAAGATATATCCGGCTTGAGTTAGTTCTGGCATTACAATTTTGCATATGTCTTAAGTATTTGAAATTCAAATCCGATAAAGGTGGGTATACCCATTGTGGGTAATCCCATTTAGTGTTATAATGTACATGTGAGGTGGATATGGGTGTTAAATCAAAATACGAAAAGCCTTTAGCTAGTGCCCGTCCCGATGATCGTGGCCGTATAACTCTTGGAATTGCGCTTACGAGAGATGTGAGTCGTTACGATGTTTTTTTTGATGAGATTACAGGTGAGGTATTACTCAAGCCATTCAAAGAGGTACCAGCTCAGGAAGCATGGTTTTATAAGAATGAAAAAGCACAGAAGATGGTGGCAGAAGGTTTAGTTGCGGCAAAAGCTGGGAAACTCAAAAAAATCGACTTCAAGAAATCGAACTGGATTGATGATGTTGAGGATGATGAATAGTGGCTTTTGAAATTCTATATACTGAACCAGCTTCAACCATATTTCAGGAATTGGAAGACGCTGCAAAGAAAGCTTTTGAAACTCGCTCAAAGTCTAAAAAATCAAAATCATCGAAACAAGAAGGACTTTTTAAGCAAGTCCGAAAAACGCTTCAACTTTTAAGTGAGAATCCACGCCACACAGGGCTCCACACCCATGAATATTCGGGGTTGTTCAATCCTTTTAATACCAATGAGAAAGTTTTTGAAGCTTATGCTCAAAACAATACTCCAGGGGCTTATCGAATATTTTGGTGTTATGGTCCTGACAAGAAACAGATAACGATAGTTGCGATCACTCCGCATCCATAAGTGAATAACTTTTAGTAGCTGATTCCAATAATTGCGAGCTCAGGAGAACAGTTGACTCTTATAGGTAGTATAGATGTTCCTATTCCACGTGAAACGTACATTTTAGAAGTTCCTTTTTCAAACCTGCCCTGATCGTAATTCCCCGTGCCGTTTGGAAGCCATAGACTCCCTACGAGCGGAATACTTATTTGACCGCCATGTGAATGTCCAGCGAAGGCAAGGTTAGTTCTGCTTTTTATTGAATTGATCAACTCTGGTGAGTGAAATATTGAAATTACTTTTGCTTCCGCAGGGACACCCTCGTAGGAACTAATTTGAGGGGAGCCCTCCAATTCATCGTCAAGTCCCACAAGCACTATTCCAATGAATTTCCATACTCCACCCATGAAATCAAATAAAATGAAGTGAAATATGGTGAATGATGAGTCCGTTAGAACTCAAAAAAATTAAGCAAGGTGCATGTTCAACGGAGAGTCAAAGTAGACCCCCGCAGTCGGGCAAGTTGCCAAAGACTTTTTTACAAAAACACAATAAAATGAACGTTGGGAATTACATTTTAAAGGGCATCTTATGTACGGAATGGTTAATCAGGCTATCAAATCGATGGTCATTGAGAATCACGGTGAAAAAATGTGGGACTCAGTCCTTCAAAAAATTGATCTTAAGATTCTAGATTTCGCCCCTTTTGAGCAATACGATGACAGCGTCACAGGAGATTTACTAGGAGCTATTTCCCAATTAACGAATATCATGCCGATAGATCTCCTCGAGTCTTTTGGTATCTATTGGGTTTTTTACGCCAAAAATTCAGAGTACAAATCGATCCTGGAATCCTTTGCAGATTCACCAATTGGACTAATTGAATCATTGGATAGTCTTCATAGCCGCCTTCAGCTTCTTTTTTCCGGGCTCTCGGCTCCTAGTTTTTGGGTAGAACATAATGGGCCTAATGAGGTCATTGTTCATTACGCTACAGTGCGGATGCAGATGCCTCTAGAATACTTTGTCATTGGTCTCCTGAAGGGCATTTTCAAAATGTTTAATCAGTCTTGCCACGTTACCTTGCTGCCTGGAGATGAGGGTGAGAAAGCAAAATTTGTAGTTCGCTATTAAAGCATCAATGATCGACTTCGAATCTTTCAGTAATTTCTGGTTTCTTGTCGATAGGAACCGCATCGTATCGGAGTGCTCGCAAAGCTTTGAGGCAAGCCTAGGCGCCGGTGTGTCCTTGCTTGAAGTCGTGAGCTTTTCTCAACCGAAGATTAGCCGCGATAGAGATTTTTTCGAGCAGGTTAAAGGCTCTGTCATCAATTTCTCAATTGGCGATATACCTTATCCATTTCGTGCCACAGCTCACCGCTACGGTGAAACGGTCCTCTTCGTGTGCTGGCCTTTTCTAACCAAAATTGGAGACATACATGCTTATGGTCTAGGTCATTTCATGGCCCATCCAGGATGCATTATCACGGACGTCCTCATTCTCAAAGATGTCCTCTCCAAGCAACAGACAAAGATCAAGAGCCTAGAACTTGAACAGGTGGAGAAGAAGCTGGCACAACAGATCCGCATCAACCAGCATCAGGCAAAACTCGCATCTATTGGCACGCTGGCTGCGGGGATTGGTCACGAGATTAACAATCC
>CANEVK010000250.1 GCA_947442115.1 Bacteriovoracaceae bacterium
AATCACTTAAAAAAGCTGGTTTAGGCCTGAATCAAATTGACCTTTTTGAAGTTAATGAAGCTTTCGCTGCGGTCACAATGGCAGCCATGAAAGAATGTCAGATTCCCCATGATAAAATAAATGTCTTTGGTGGTGCAGTTGCCTTAGGACATCCTATTGGAGCCTCTGGAGCTAGAATTCTTGTCACATTAATGAATGCCATGAAAAAGAAAAAAGCAAAATTTGGTTGTGCTGCCATTTGTATTGGTGGTGGTGAGGCCCTCAGTCTTATTATTGAGAGATTAAAGTAATGGCAACAAATGGTGCTCAGGCAAAATCAGGTTTAAGAGAACTCAAACCTGGTGAGATTCTTTTTAATGACTCAGAACCTGCTGACTCCCTCTTTATTATTCAAAAAGGTCAAATCAGACTTTTTAAACCCAAGGGGAAGGGGTTTATTGAAATTGGAGTTTTAAGAGCAGGCGAAGTCATTGGCGAGATGGCTTTTTTTGATGAGGATGGCTCTGGTAAAAAGCGCTCTTGTTCAGCCGCAGCCTTAACCCCTGTAGAGATCGTTGAAATTTCTTTTTTAGCTTTTGGTAAAACCATGCAATCTTTGAATCCATGGTTTAAAACGATTATTAATACACTCGCGACTCGATTACGTAAGGCCAATACACGCATTAAAGAGCTGGAAGATAATCAAACAGCTAACTACGGTAAAAATGCCGGGACTTATGAATTCATGAAACCAATAGAGGTCATGAGAATTCTCGGAACTCTTTTTCTCGTATTTAAATCTCATGGGGAATTAAAAGGTCAGGCCCTTGCTGTTCATAAAAGAACTTTGAATCTTTATACAGCAGATATGTATCAGATCATGGATTCGAAATTAGAGTCTATCATTAGTGTTTTGGTGAATCTTGGGCTGATGGAAATTGTCGATGATGATGATAAGGTTCCAAATCTTTTGATCTTGAAAAATATTGATCTCATCAGACAAATCTTTATTTTTTATAATACTGAGAGACATCTTCCTGAAGAAAAAAGAATGCGTATTTCTGATAAGTGCGAGCTTATTGTTGAAAAGATGCTTCAGAAGCTCCCAGGCAATCCTGTGATTGATATTCCAAATCTCAGAATTTCTGAAGACTTCACCCCTAAATTTACGAAGTACTACATTCTTAATCCTGTGATCGAGGAATTTAAAGATAAGAATATGACGATCACCCCGGATCATCTTGATGATGGAAGAAGTGTGGGAATGTTTGGTGAAGTTCTGATGAAAGATGGGAAGGTGTTCATTGAAGCCGATATGGCCAAAGTGAATAAGAACTTTCCCGTCATTCGTTTTATGAATGCCGTACGCCGCTCAAACGCTGAAAAGGGTTAAGTCTTTTTAGTTGGTCAACGGGACATAATAAATTTCTACGTTATCTCCAGACTTATAGTAGTGACTAGATCCATTTAATTGGACCATGTAGCCTGTTCGGATGACCGCTGGCTGATCACTAAATCCATCGTGCTGAACTTTAATATTTCTTGTTTGTTGCCCAATAAAACTCCAACCATTGGTTGAACTTTGTGGAATTGTCTGGCCATTAATTTTAAGAACAATCGTTGAAACATTTGGATTCTTGGCCATCACCACATAACCAAAATATTCCAGATTCGATGTGGATGTGATTTGGATACAGTCAGGATAAGTGACTTCATTACCGGAGGTGAATTGAATAAGGTGACGGGCCGTTGTTGGTTCACCTGCAGTCGGTAAAATTCTGGTGTTATAAGACGTTAAACCAGAATTTGAAATGTAAGTCCAACTCGAAGAAGGAAGGAGAGTTGGGGCAGACGATGGTGAGCTCTTATAAACTTTAATCTCTGCTGTATTGAGTCCTGTTGCTGTTTCACTAAAAGTAATGGGCCAATATTTATAAGTATGAGGCACAATAATCTGTTGAATGGCACTATTCACAGAAGTAAAGACTCCACTAATTTGTCCTTGGCATAAATCATAACTATCTGGTGAAGGGTCACCACTCTGATCAGTTGGGAAAGGTGTTTGGTTATAGAGGTCTTTAGACATCTGAATATAGGATTTAGGAGAAGGATTCCAGCCTGATTTTGCGCACCCAGGGTGAGTGACAAGGGAAAAAAGACGAAATTGTTGAGAGGCCAGGGATGCTTTTAAATTAAGGAGGCTCGTCTTTCGAGAATTATAAGCATTCAAATTTTGAATGGTTTCTCCACTGCCTCCGGGCATTGGGGATTCAATATCTGTGTCTCGTCCATTCGATACAAGCACGATAAAAAGATACGCCCCTCGACGGAGAAGTTTTTCTGAGGCTGGAGTAAGAGAACTGTGTTCTGCAATAAAACTTCTGATCCTCTCTAGTCCTGGCTCTAGAGAGCCTGGTACCGGATTTGAGAAAAAACTGAACTCCGAAGCCGCATTAACCTTTTTATTGGTAGTAGTTGAGGGAAGAGTTGAAGGGTTTTTTGCTAATACTTGATAGTCTTGATTCCCCGTAGGTGTTTGAAGGAGTGGGGTTCCAATCACCCGATAATCAAAATCGGATGAAATACTGTTAATAGTGTTTTGAATGGCTGTCTTAATATCACTGGCAAGATAGTAGCTACTGGTTGAATTATCTACAACATAAAGGATATCAACTTCAGGTTTAATGAGGGTGTGGTTGGAGCAAGAAGCCTGTTGGAAAGCTGTGACCGCATTTGGTTGACTTGAATTAGACTGTGGAGTTGTTCCAAATTGTTCGCCTCCGCAGCTGGCAAGTGCCAGGAGAAGGAGAAGCGATAGAAAAGCGGGCCAGTATATTTTCATAATCTCACCTTAGGGGTTTCCAATTTGCGCATCGGCAAGTGGAGCGGAAAACTTTAGCTTTCTAAGTGTATCTATAAGGTCAGGATTATAGGAACTTAGAAAGGAAAATCTTACCTCAGCCCCAGTTCTCAAGAGCTGAGGTAAAATAAAGATAATAATTATTTCAATAGCTTGAGGATGATATGGCCGACAATTGGTATTATGTTCAAAAAGGTAATCGACTTGGTCCCGTTGAGATTGATGTCATTCAATCTTTAATGAAAAAAGAAGAATTGAAAGCAGAAGATTTTGTTTGGAAAAAAGGTTTTGATAACTGGAAAAAAATTAAGGATGTCTCAGAATTAAGTTCTCAAGAAAAAGAAGAACTTGTAATTCCTCCAGTGAACATTTCTCACACTGAAGTGTTACATCAGAAAGAAGAAAAAATATTCAATTTACTCGATCTTAATCCAGAGGAAAGAATTTTATTTTTAAGAATAGGAAATGACAGAGGCTTAGCACCCTCTGATTATGGTCCGTTTTCAGTCAATCAATTAAAGCAACTCTATAATGAACATCGGATCAATGGAAAATCTTTTATTTTCTGTTCAGGCATGAAAGATTGGAAAGTTCTGGCAGACTTTAAAGAATTTGAGCAAGTCTTTAATGAGCTTCCTCCAGTCATCCAAGAGTCAGACCGACGGGCCTTTAGTAGGAAGCCCTTTGTCGCGAGACTTTTTATTCAAAATAACAAGAAGCTTTTTGAGGGTATTTGCCGAGATATTTCAGTTGGTGGAATGCAAGTTCTTATCGATGATTTTAAAGGTCAGGTCGGAGATAAAATCACCATCAATGTTCATCCTGAAAATTCGGATTATCATTTTGTAGCTTCTGGAGTGGTGGTGAGAATTCTTGAGGGACAATCGGGGTTTTCATTTAGATTTCAAGGGTTAAGTGAAGAAGCAAAGCGTGCTATCGAAAAATACTTGCAAGATAATTGATGGCCATTAAGAATCAACGGACTCAAAAATTTATTGATAAAACAATACTATCATCTGATAGAGAGACACAGCTATTTGTTCGACATTATGGTGCAGAAAAACCAAAACTACATTTTTTAATTGTTCATGGTGCTCTTGAGCACAGTGGCCGTCATATGGATCTCATACAATTCCTCCTTAATCAGCTTGGCCAAAGTGTTGCTGTTACTGTTTGGGATCATGTTGGGCATGGTAGGAGTGGAGGAATTCGGGCCTATGTTCCACATTTCAAAGTCTATGTCGATGACATGGGTCTAATTGGGGAAGAGGTTCATAAATGGAATACAGAAGAGACTAAAACCTTCATCCTGGCCCATAGTTTAGGGGGTCTCATTACATTGACTCGAATTTTAGATACGACCTTTGAATGGAAATATCCTATTCATGGACTTATTTTTTCTAGTCCGTGCATCCGACCACAAATGGTTTTAGGTTCTTCATCTGAAACAATTCTGAAAAAATTAGACAAAATGTCTGGCAAGTTTCATTTGCCAATTATCTATCATGGCAAGGATTTAAGCCGAGATCCTGAGCGCGCTAATGATTTTGATAGTGACAACCTTATTCCAGACTTTATTTCAGTCAGAATGGCCAGGGAAGTGGTGGAGGCCAGTCAAAAAATAAGAGGGTTATCCTATTATCTCAATATTCCTAGTCTCTTTTTGATTGCTCAAGAGGATAAGGTTGTGGATCCAGAGAGTACCTTACTTTTCTCTCA
>CANEVK010000251.1 GCA_947442115.1 Bacteriovoracaceae bacterium
GTGAAAAGTAACAGGGACTACGATGATGACCGCTGCCTTATCCATAAGGAAGCTAAACGTCTAGGTCTTGAAGTTATGGAAGATAACCAGCTCTTCTTGAGTGAAAAACCTAAAGAAGTTAAAGCGGCTTAATTAAAAAGAGTGGTCGGGGTGATTGGATTCGAACCAACGACCACCTGCTCCCAAAGCAGATACGCTACCAGGCTGCGCTACACCCCGACAAAAGATGAGAGAATATTTTTAAAGCCTAAATTGTCATTTGTCCATGGTTTCTTTAAAGAACTCAAGGGAAGATTGAACGGCCCTGGCCCTGTGCGAAAATTCATTTTTCCATTCTGGAAGTTCGGCCAGGCTTTTACCGTCGGCCGGTGTTCTGTCTGGAATAAAAATCGGATCGTAGCCAAAGCCTTTATCACCTTTAAGCTCCATTCCAATGGTCCCATGAACCCGCCCCTCGAAAAAATAAACCTCTTCCTCTGAGACATAAAAACAAAGAACACAAATAAAATAGGCCTTTCTTTGGGCCCCAGTAGATCCCGCCATCAGTTCAATGAGTTTTTGACACTTATCTGAATAATGAGGCAGTTCCGGAGCAAATCGAGCAGACACCACACCCAACAAATGCGGGAGCGCCTCAATCACTAAACCTGAATCATCGGCCAGGGTAGGGACCTTATAAACCTCAGCATAGGCCCGGGCCTTAAGAAGAGCATTCTCAATGAATGTTTTCCCAGTCTCTGCCACTTCCAGTGTTTGAGGCGCAGCTTGGACTTGAAGACCACCAAGAAAAAGTTCTTTAAACTCTTCGGCCTTATGAGCATTTCCTGAGGCCAGCAAAAATGATTTCAAGCCAAACTCGCCAAGGCGGCTTTCTGCTCTTTCACGACCACAGTGAGGGCCGATTGAGCGCATTGAATAAGGGCCGTCAGATGCTCCATTGAAAAGGGCTCCTTCTCGGCTGTACCCTGGATCTCCACAAAGCGTCCACTACTTGTCATCACTATGTTCATATCCGTTTCACAACTTGAATCCTCTTGGTAGTTCAAATCAGCAATCACTTCATTCTGAGAGTTGATACCAACTGAAATAGCACAGAGTCCGTCTTTTATTGGATTCTCTTTAAGCAGTCCCTCTTTCATGAGGCGTCTAATGGCTATTTCTAATGCCACATAGGCGCCTGAAATCGAAGTCGTGCGAGTCCCGCCGTCTGCAACGATAACATCACAATCAAGCATGACTGTTCTTTCGCCAAGTTTATTTAAATCTACGATGGATCGAAGAGCGCGCCCAATAAGCCTCTGGATCTCTTGCGTCCTGCCAGAGGCCCCTTTTCTTTCACGCTCAGAGCGTGTATGAGTAGATGAAGGCAACATGGCGTACTCTGCAGTTAACCAACCCTGACCTTTTCCTTTTAAAAAAGGAGGGACAGATTCTTGAACTGAAGCCGTGATATGAACTTTAGTGTTTCCGAATTCTGCCAATACTGATCCATAGGCATACGGATTAATGTGGGGAGTGAATTTAATTAATCTTGGTTCATGACGCTTGATAAGAGACATAAGGACCTCTCGAATGGAAAAATATCTACATGTTAAGTCCTGTGATTCTACACAAGATCTAGTCAAAGAACAATTAACTCTCCATCCTACTGAAAATATAATTGTCAGCTGCGATCACCAAATGAATGGTCATGGCCGCGGTCAAAAGAAGTGGATGGATTCAGATGGTACCCTTTGCTTTTCGCTGTCACTTCAAGCCTTTAAAATTCCAAGTTTCACCGCCATGGAGCTAGCCGTTATTGTGTGTCAGTTTTTTCAGCAGAAAAATAAAAAAATTCTTTTAAAATGGCCCAATGACCTCATCAATTTAAATGGAAAAAAATGCGGAGGCATACTTCTTCAGTCTTTTGCTCATCAATATATTGCTGGGATTGGCCTAAATCTTTTTTTTAATGAAAAAGAATTTGGTGGTGTCTTTGATGAGCCTTTTTCTTTTTCAAAAAAAGATTGGGCCCAAGAATTAGGGCAATTTATAAGGGATAATCGCTTCCAGGATTCTCGTGAATTAACATCTGAATGGATGCATCTCTGCTCCCATTACAATCAACAAGTTCAAATTATGGAAAATGAAATCCTCTTTGAAGGAAAATTCATTGGACTGGGGCCCTACGGAGAAGCCCAACTACAAACAGAAAGTGAAGTTAAAAGTATTTTTAATGGAACTCTAAGATTAGTTTGATTCGTTAAGAATTTTATTAGAAATCTTACTGATTTCTTTTTTTATTAAATTTTCGGCCAAGTCTGGGATAACTTCCCAGGAAACCTTTTCAACCTGCTGCTTAAACATTTGATCCATGTACTCTTTGACTTCTTTTTTTACGAGAATTGATATTTCACTTCTCAGCTGCGCCACAAGCTCTTGCTCAGAGACTTGAGGTGATAAACTCGCTGATGGAGTGATACCTTGCCCAACATCCCACTCCAGCTCTTCGCCGGAATCGAGTGGCTTAAATAATTCTTCATCAAATTTTTGAACTTCTTGAATGGGAGCCGTTTTAAATTCTTCAATCTTGGCAGCAACAGAATTTTTTACACTCTCAAACTCATCAACATGCCAAAGATCTTCTTCAACCTCATCTCGAATTTGATCCACAATACTAGAAATATCTGTTTCAACAACTGAATTAATCGCATGCTCAATCTCAAACTCTCCAGTTGAATCTTGGGTGTTATGAAAGGTATCAACTGAGATTAATTTGGAAGATGTCTTTTGAGGAACTTCTACTTCTACAGGTTCAGCACTAATCCCCATATCCGGAAAATCGAGATCATCTTGATCAGGAAATTTGACATCATCTTTAGCTGCAACTTTCTCGATAACTGGTGCGGCTTGCTTTTTAATTTCTGTTTTTTGAATCACTGGTGGAAGATCAATTTTTATTTCAGAAGATTTTTCAGAATTGATCACTCCAGGAACACTCATTCCCCACGCCGAAATTTCTTGATCAAGGGGATTAAGGTGAGCACGGACATCAAATTGCCTCTGACTATCTAAAGATGAGGTCTCAACAATTTCAGATTTTTCAACTGAATGATTGAGAGTCCACTGATCTTCACTTTTAGTTTCAGTTAATTTCGGTTCAACTGGTGTTGGAAAAAGAATTTCCTCGATGGGAGCGTTATCTACCAGTCGTTTGCAAATTGAAATAAACTTATTTGAATCAAAAGGTTTTACAATTTTATCTGCGGCCCCACATTTCTCCATCGCACTATCATCAACAGTATCAAATGTTCCAAGGAGAAAAAGCACTTGGGACGCGGGTGAAAGGCTTTTAATTTTTGAGCTTAACTCATAGCCCGTATATTTTTCAGAAAGATTAAAATCTAAAAATACAATTTCAGGTTTTAAGTCTGGCAATAGCTTAAATAATGCATCATCGGTTGAACAATCAGTAATTTCGAATGGCTGATTGGCCAAAGTAATTTTGATAACTTTTTGAATGGTTAGACTATCGTCTGCTAATAGGACTTTATGATTCATGGTTTAATTATAAAGGGCGACAGGCCAGAAAGGGAATGGAAAAAAGCTTAAAACTCGAGAATCATTGCTGTTATATTATCCGTATTCCCGTGAGAGTTGGATAATTTTAGTAAACTATTTAGTCTATTTTGAGCATCGGGTGAAGCTCGATTAAGATGATGAAGAATTTCTTCCTCACTGACATTGGAATAAATTCCATCGGTCATCAAAAGCAGCTTATCACCTTCAAGCAGCCTTACTTCTTTCATTTGATAAGTTAATTCAGGATACATGCCAACGGCATTCATAGGAACTGTTCGGAATCGATCTTCAAATTGATTTTTTGAAAGATATTTAAAATTATCCTCCATAATGATTTTAGAAAGCTTTCCCTGCCGATAATGATAAGCACAACAATTTCCTACTCCCACCAAGATCATGATACTTTCTGAGCGTGCAGCAACAACTAAACTAGAGCCCGCCCGTTGATTCACTGGGAGATCCGAGTTCGATCTTAAAAGATTCTGATGAGCATTCATCAAAGAATTCACGATCGCGTTCCCCTCTAATAAATTCTTTGGATTATAATATAAAGGCATGGTGGCGTTTGGATCATCAGACATTTGTGAAAAGAAATTTTTGATTTCAGATTTTAATTTATCTACCGCCTTATCACCGATTCCAGATCCACCAAAACCATCTAAAACCATATAAAGATCATTCTCAAAATCAAATTCATAGGCATCCTCATTAACCTGAAGATAGGGACCCTGATGAGTTTGAGCGGCATAGGCCTTTAAACGCATATTGTATTACTCCAAATAATTTTTTAACTTATCAGATGCTTTTTTATAATAATCACTATCTGTTGGTGAGATTTGTTGAACCTCTTGAAACTTCTCTTTGGCATCATTAAAAAGACTTAAAGATTCAGCAATAATGGCTTCTCTGTAAATTTTTCTAGACCGAGTTTCAAGCTGACTTTTAATTTCATCCACTTCATTTAAAGCTTCAGCATTAGTTGGCTCAATTTTTAGA
>CANEVK010000252.1 GCA_947442115.1 Bacteriovoracaceae bacterium
GCGCAGCTTTATCTGCAGCTGATTATCTACCAGACAATCCGGGAAATATTACTAGTTCGACCTACAATTCAAGCTATGGATTAGGACAAATTTATGGTGGAACAGGAGGTGCCTCGCGCAGGGGTGGTAACTGGGGTGCTGGAACATTTTCAGGGATATATAATTTAACTTTGCTCAGTACTACATCAACGGTAGCGGACTCTGTTGGTTTTAGATGCGTATATCGGCCGTAGTTTTTTAAAGTTTACTCTGATCCTTCCTTTAAAAAAGTCTCATGATTAAATGTTTGATATTCTCTTGATCGATCCTATAGGGGACTAAGCTCAGGGCAAGTCCCCTACGAAAGATAGTCGCTCTAATTGATTGAACGATCATGAACGAAATCATATCAAAATTTCTTTTTCCCAAACTCGGAGTGTTAGGCATAAACACAGTTTGAAGAAAAGTTATAAAAATTTCATTAACTTCTTTTATCTTTGTCACCATCAACTACTTTACCTTCCTTTAGTGTTTGAATAACATAAAAAGACATCTTGGTTTTTAGACTTCCAATCGAAACCGATCCCTTGGAAACTTCTAAGCACTAAAATTAGCATCGTAGCTATTCTGTTTTCGTACTGCACTTGCCTTTTATTTGATAATGCATTTAAAAAATTGAAAGGATATGAAATGAATTTTTTTTTCTTGCTGGCTCTTATCCTCACATCTGGTTTTGCCCAAACAACAGACCTTAGGAATCAACGATATTGTGAGGTTCTTCTAGGTGCGGGCACAATATTTAAAGGCGTTACCTTTGACGTATATAATACGATTGGTCTTAATTTCTGTCCTCAGGAGGAATGGGTAAAGCTCAACGAAAAACAAATTAAGAAAAAGTGGAATACTGATTTTGCAAAACTTAACGGACCAAGATTTTGGACGATGGATTCAATGAAAAGTTCTTTACTTGATCCAACGATTGTAAAGTTCAACGAACTTGAAATGAGAAAGGCCGGAGTTGTTGAGCTAGGATTCAAAGATATTTTCGGCAAACGAAAAAGTTATCAAGAAAGGAAAGTGCGCAGAAACTCTGTGTGGATATTTGATGCTAAAAAGTTAGTATATGAACTTATTTCGCCTTCAGGGAAAACATACATCATGCAATCTTTCAGTACCGAAGTTAGAAATTTAAGAATCCAGGACCTTGAAAATTTAAAACCTGAACTAATATTGCCAAAGGGATGGAATTACCGTGCTCGTTTATTGACTGAAGACCTGAGGGTACCAATCCCCTTTGGGCTCGCAACAGTGATTCAAGATAATTTCTATAATAGCTATACTCTCATCGAATAATCTACTGGACCTATCATTTATTTTGGACTGAAGGCTAGTGTATGAATGCAGAAAAAAACCTACAATTTTTAGGTAATTGCCTTTAAGTTTTTGGTAAAATAGGCGACTAGCCTGTCTCCATCAGGAATCGACAGCCTAAGATGTTTTTTTCTCATCTCGGACAGATAGCGCATCTGAGAAGCAGGATGCCTTTCCTGGTTGAGTCGTTAAATAGTAAGCGATCCATGTATTGATGGATCGCTTACTATCTAGGCGATACGATGTTTTTCCTAGAGGGAGTTTTAACCAAGATGACATGAGGTCTATAGAACTTGAGAGCTCAAAGGCCGTATTTTATGAAATCACTCACGGTACTCACAGCTGTCTTCGCCCATTCCGCTGTGACCTTTGGAAAACTCTCTTGGACTCTTTTCCAAGGCCGCAAAGCACAGATTCATCCCTCAGGCATCTAAGAGGCTTAAATCAATGACTCTGCCTAGCAGATAGTCGCCACCGGATTTTGGAAAATCACCTACAAATCGAGACATTTTTTCAAAAGAGCAATCTTTGCTAATTAAATGTTGTATAGTTATTTAGATTGCCGTTCTAATATGATGAATTAAAAAGAATTTTATGGACGAAAATAAAAAGAATCAGACCAACATTTCAGAAAATCCTTATACCCAAGATCTTGAAACACATGTCTTCGAGTTTGATTTTGGGACGATTACCCGTATCGTTTGCAGCACAGAAAGTGTTTATGGAACCACAATGATTTCAACTCCTGGTGGAGTGTTCTGTGGAACGATAGTGACATGAGAAAAGTATCCCTCAATACAAATGTCATGATCATGAAAAAACTTGAATCAATCATGTGGTCATTGAGTATCAAAAAATGCGTGTCAAATGGTCTTTAAAGTTACATTTCAATTCGACGTTAATCCGTGAGTATCATTTAGATTTTTCAGGAGATCCATTCTGTTGGAAAGATTCGGGAATATCAGATCTGGAATCAATCCTGGACGCCAATGACTTCATAAAGTTTTTTTCAGGTAAACTTTCTCCCTATGGACTCGCTCGGGGGGGGTATCTGCAAATGAAAATAAACAACAATGAAGTGATGACACCTCAAATGAAGTTATTTGATCCTTTGTACCGAGTTTTTGGCAGGGAATTGTGGGGAAGATACTACGATTTTTTATTACAAGATCTTGGCTACGGTAAAAAGGATAACCGCTGATAGTTTCTCAACCCTTGAGAAGAGAAATCTCCATCAATCAATTTGGATATAATTAATCCTGGTATACCCACTAGCGGATTTTTTCTTTCTATTCTGAGAGAATTCTTACCGAGACTTGAAGAAAAAATCTCTGCTCATAAACAACTTTTAATATTTTTGAGTCGCATCGGGCCTTATGTTCCCGGGCCCGTTATACTGATTGAGTGTATTGGCCTTGGGAAAGGAAAGAGATAATGAAGCTACTTACTTTGTGCATTCTGTTGTTTAGTTTTGGAATGGCACGAGCAGCAACCGAGAAGGTTGTTCTCGCTGGAGGTTGTTTCTGGTGCTTGGAGTCTCCGTTCGAAGAACTAGCAGGAGTGATATCCGTCGAATCTGGGTATACCGGAGGTCGGACCAGCAACCCTAAATATAAAGAAGTCTCTAGTGGAAAGACCGGCCATATCGAAGCCGTAGAAGTGACCTTCGATAATACTAAAATCAGCTTGGAAAAAATTCTTTCGGTTTTTTGGAAAAACATCGATCCCCTCGATGCGAGTGGTCAGTTCTGTGACAAAGGTGAGCAGTACACGAGTGGAATATTTTTCGCCTCTGGATCGCAAAAAGCGATCTCAGAAAAGAGCTTGTCTGACCTTGCGAGTTCGTCGCGTTTTAAGGGCAAAAAGATTGTCACTTTTATCAGGTCTGGAACGAAGTTCTATCGAGCTGAAGACTATCATCAGGATTATTTTAAGAAAAATCCCTTGCGCTACAAGTATTACCGATTTGGATGTGGACGCGATAAGAGATTAGAGGAAGTTTGGGGGGAGAGATAAAGTTTAAGCATTTTCGTTGAATAAATTATTTGGGAGGCAGGAATATGAAATGGTTATTAATTTTTTTTACGATGTCGCTTGCTCAAGCTTGGGACCCAGCCACTTTTAAAAAGCCATCGGCCGCGGAACTTAAAAAGAAACTGACGCCTCTGCAGTTCGAGGTCACGCAGGAAGAGGGGACAGAGCGACCTTTTAAAAACTTATACAATGAGAACAAAAAGGCCGGGATTTACGTCGATATCGTTTCGGGTGAGCCTCTGTTTAGTTCTTTGGACAAGTACGATTCAGGTACGGGCTGGCCAAGTTTCTCGAAACCTATTTCTAAGGAAGCGACAGCTTATAAAGTTGATAAGTCGCTCTGGGGTGTTCGCACAGAGGTTCGGTCAAAGATCGCTGACTCACACTTAGGGCACGTCTTTGATGATGGCCCTGCTTCGACGGGGAAACGGTACTGCATGAACTCAGCGTCCTTGAGATTCATTGCCAAGGAAGAACTAGAGAAAGAAGGCTATGGAGAATTTAAGGGCCTCTTTAAATAGGGTAGAAAAAAGCTTAGGTAATACTTTAACGTTTCAATTCGAGGTCATCGACCAAAAGTAGCTTACGAATAATCCATAGGAAAAAGAGTAGATTATTAATGCCTCATTTTTTGTTTCTAAAAAAAGTAAATGAGACGTCTCTGACATTAAGTTTCGGCTACTTGGGCTAGCAAAAATAACATCGAATCCTCTTCTGTATTTCATTCATCTACCGAAGAGTATTTATGAGCTTCAATCTATTTTTGACGGCTTTCCTTCTTTTTACTTCACCAAGAAGTTTTGCGAACCAAATTTGTCACGACAATATTCTTCGCGCATACGTTGCTGAATCAAAAGAATTTAACGATGCCAAAAAAATCTCAGCGAGAATCAACAAACAGCTCCGACCTTTGAGTAAAGAAATCAGCGAATCGTATAAACTCGGCACCCAGATGCGAAACCTCGAGGATGAGTCAAGAAGATTAAGTTTGTTGAGTCCACAGACCACTGAAATGAAAAATAAGCTCCATGATATCGAACTCGCTCACGCGGCACTCAAACGAGATTTGATCGATCGAAAC
>CANEVK010000253.1 GCA_947442115.1 Bacteriovoracaceae bacterium
AGAGATAAAAAACTTTTCAGAAGAAAGAGATTGGGATCAATTTCATTCGGTTAAAAATCTTTCCATGGCACTAAGCGTAGAGTCTTCAGAGTTACTGGAGATCTTTCAATGGTTAACAGAGGAGCAGTCTAATAATGCGAAGAATGATCCAGAAATAAAGCAAAAGGCTAGTGAAGAAGTTGCAGATATTTTCATTTACTTGCTAAGAGTTGCTACAAAATTAGGAATTGATATTGATGATGCTGTTAGGTTGAAGCTGATTAAAAATGCTGAGAAGTATCCAGTAGCATTATCCAAAGGAAATTCTAAGAAATATAACGATTTGAAATAAATTGTTTGTAGTTGAAACTTGGCGAGCATCTTGTTAAAGCATCTAAATCCATGAAATCATCAAAGATTTTTTCAATGATACTATCATTTAGAGTTATGTTGTTTTGCTTGATTGAATTAATGAAATCTGATTTAAGGTCCGTAGAGTCCCAGTCAAAAAGATTGCAAAGCGTGTCAGCGATTATTTCAATTTCCTGTTGAATCATAGATCTAATTATGAAGGTTACGTTGTAAATTGGCCATGAACTTATTTTTTTATTTAGGCAGGTTTCAATTTTGAATTCATAATTGAATTTTTTATATAACCAGAAATTCAAGAAATAATTAATCCATTGTAAACTAGTCTGTTAAATACAATGATTCCAATAAAATAGTTTTGGAGAAATCTTAAGCCTCAATCGAAGCCTTGTTCAAAATTTTTCGTTCCAAAAAGGATGAATGATTTTCTTCCAGTTGATCGTATTTAGTATTAAAAATTTCAGTTGGAGGCAGGATGGTGGGCAGTATCGAGACGACATATTGATAAAATACGTTTTTTTCTAAGTATTATTTGTCGATGTCATCTTCTGAAATGTCCCAAAAAGGTTTGGCAAACTTCAATTGAATTTGAATCGGCTTATTTTCTTTCAGCCATTTAACAGCTTTTTTTTCTTCCTTGGTTGTTGTCTCAACAACTTCATTGATGTCGTTGAATGACTTCATGTCTAGCTTTACTGATATATTTTCTTTCATGTTATGCAGCCTTTTTTGTTCTTTCTTGAAAACTTTTCAATCTAATTGATTCAGATTCACGCCACTGCATGGCTTGAGCTGTCTCAGTAAAATGATATTTTGAATTTGGACATATTTCATCAATAATTGATTTGATAGTCTTTAAATCCGTTTTAAAGAATTCTTTTCGTTCGTTTACAAGATTTATTCTAGATTCATGAAGCATCTCATGGATTTTACCCTCAAGAAATGGTGCGTTTTCTGTTGATATCATCATATGTATATCGAATGGAAAGGGTACTGATGCATCCCCCAGTTCATCTATCCGATCTTCTGGTATTAGTCTTCTGGTCATACCAATCTTGAAAAAATTCTCTCCAAAACTTCCAATATTTGAAATGACATAAATATGACCTGCCTTTGTAATTTCGGCCATTGATTTTGCTCTTTCCTTTTCTTCGTATTCTTCGATTAATGCTTGGTTCTGGTTAGAAAGTTCTTCAAGTTCAATCTTTTGAGCTTCAGTAAGCGATTTTAATTCTTCAATTTCTTTTAGAATTTTTAATTTCCCTTCAAGTTCCTTCTGCTTTTCTTTAATTATTTTTTCTTGATCTTCAATCTTCTTAATTTCTATAGCTCTTAATTTTTCTGCTCTCTGTTCCTCGCGGATAAGATCTTTAATTCTTTCTTGTTCTTCTTTTGCCTTCTGGTCTTCACATTCTTTAAGCCATAGTGATTTTAAGCGTGTATAGAATGCCTGCTCTTGCCTTCCATCAAATACAATACCTTTCATTGTGCACTTTTCAAATGTCTTCTGTAGCCTACCTTCCAAAAGTGAAAAATTATTGAATTTTAATTGATTGGAAATTGATTTGAAAGTGTCGTTTATCCAAAGATTTGTGATATCTTCAATGACCTCTCGTAGTGCAAGATTTTCATCTTCAATTGTTTTTAAACCTTCTCTTGAAGACTTTATGGCTAAATATTCTTGTTTTATTCGTTCCTTCTCTTCGAGAATTTCTTCTTTTGCTTTCTGTTTAAATTCAGATACTTCGTTTTTTAGATTTGCCTTTTTGCTCTCAAATGCTTGAAGCTCTTCATTTAGTTTCAACTCTTTCTTACTTAGGTTTTCCTCTCTTGTTGAGACTTCATCCCACTTCTGCTTTATTGTTGCTATGAAGCTAAGTTTCTCTTTAAGTTCAATGTTTTCATTGTTAACTTTTGAAACAGTATAGATTAACCATATGCAGACAAGACATAATATAAATATTGTAACAACCATTTTTTATCCTTAATGTTTTCAGTTGAACCAAGCATGAAATACTTAATGCACTAGTACTTTAGATGTTTCGGTCAAAAATATTTGTATGAATCAGGCTTATTTTTTTGTTCCCAATTTTTTAAATCTCTTCGGAATTGATTAGCGATAATTTACAAAAAAGCTGTTACTTCTGGAAAATACGATTTGTCTATATTTAAGCTATGAGTTTTGCGGAGTTTAGAGAACAAATCTAAAGATCTTTTTCTACAAAGGAGAGTTCTATAGTCGACAATTCAGGGTTTGAGTTAGACATTTTTTGTCTATCATCCAGTTCAGTCATAGTTCTAAGGCAATAAATAAGAAATTTTTCATTATCTTCTTCAAGCGCTTTAGAGATAGCCTTCCTCTTAAGCATTAATCTCGTTTTTCCCGAATTCATTTTCCTGAAGTTTGAAAATGTTTGATGAAACTCTTCTTTTATTTTTCGTTCGATTGTATCAGGGGAGCAATTAAACCAGGAGGCGGTTTCTTCCAGAGTTGGATAAAACGTCATCAAGTCTTTTAGTTCAACAAGATCTATGTTCATAATTAGATTTTACTCATTCAACTCTAATTAATCAATCTTCCGAAATCCTATTTACAATTTTTTAAGCCAATAATTATATCGTATGCGCTTCTTTGTTCCTTCCAGTCCTCTGTTCGAATTGTGCTGTAGAAAAAGTCACGCTTCTTTTTGAATAGTTCGGTCTGTCTTTTTGTAACTTTGTTATCAGAAAACAATGATCTTTGAAGGCTTTCTTTAAGTTTTATAAGCCAGTTATTTTGATCTTGCCTACTGGGTGAAGGAATGGAGATTTGATACCGAGTTATTTTTTTTGAATATTCTAATAGATCAGAGCCAGGGAGAAGATAATCTCTTAGCCATTCGAGGTCAATCTTTTCAATTTCACATTCATCTATCGCGCTAAGAATAGCGATACTTACTCTTGCAGGCGTTCTCGGTTTTGTTTGACCATTTTTTGCCGGTTGCATAAGATTAGCAAGATCAAGTTCGTAATTCACCTCTATAAGTTTTCTATCGAGGAATTTTAAATAGACCTTAAGTTTTCTAAGAAATTCATCTCCAGAATCAAGTATCTTGATTTTTTTTTCGTAATTACTGATAAAAAGAGCATGATCTTTTTTAGCTTTTTCTATGAGCTTTCTCTTTATTAGAGAATTTACTTTTTTATCATTTGCCAGATTCTCATGAAAGAACGCATCAAAGATATAGCTCTCAAAGTTTAAAATTTTTCTTTCTACAGATCTTTTCATTTTTTTCCTCGGAATTCTATAAGGCTCAATAAAGTTATCCGACTAGAAATAAATCCTAGATGAGATATTGTCCAACAAGAAAGTGCTTTTTAGCATGTGCCTTTAGATTCGAAATCTAATCCATTATGCCGCATTTTCAATAATTTATTAATTCTTGGACTATCGAGAACAGGGTTTGTATTACCTAAGGAGATTTATGGATTTAAGGAAATTGGACCGGATAAACAAAATAAGATTTAGTGAATTTAATGATTCATCAATTCATCAGGCCTACAGAGACGTTTGTAAGGTTCTGGATGATATTCATAAGCAAGAAACATTTAGAACAAGCTTTGAAGATACCCTTTATAAAACTTTAAAACTCTATACGAAGATGGAAGTTTATAGGTCTGTCTGGATAGGTGCACGAAATATAGACATTTTCATCCCAGCAGTAGTGACAGAGATGCAGCCTAATGCAGACTTCAAATTGAGAGGATTGGCGATTGAGGTCGATGGGAAGATACATGATGCTGAATTTAAAATGAAAAAAGATATTTCAAAGTTTCAGATGTTACGTTCTTTAGGGATTTTAGCTATTTCGATTGAGAATCATGACCTAAAGCATCCACTTGTTTTGGAGTTATTCTCTAAAATACCTAGCTTTTCAAGGCTTGATACTAGAGCAAGACGAAGGTTGAGAAGGAATATTCATCTTAAGACGTTGATTTCCAATAAATCACTAATAGAAGAAAGGCAGTTATCTTTACCGAGGGCACTTCTAAAGTCTTTAGGAGAGTTATAGTAT
>CANEVK010000254.1 GCA_947442115.1 Bacteriovoracaceae bacterium
ATTTAGATAATTTAATAAATCTTGTTGTTTTGATTCATTTAACTGAGAATGTGGTTTCGGTGGCATTGGATATTCGAGACTTTTCAATCTATGATCAACATGTTTTATGAATTCATCGTCCTCCTTGATTGTTTTAATTAATGTTTTTTCGTCCTTAAAAAAATCGAGGGAGGTATTAGAACGATGACATTTCATACAAATTGATTGAATGATACTTTTTCCTCTGCGAGAGCTTTCGAGATCATCTTCTGACAAGATCGTAGTCACACTTAATGCCAAATTATCAACCTCAGTTTTCATTTTCTCTTGGCAAAGATGTGATAATGGGGCCGAATTTAAAACCTCTATACTTTTTTTCCGAAGCAACTCGCAGTCAATTTCCTCTTCACCATAGACATAAAATTTATTTTTTTCCCAATTTAGGGGGTCTTGTTTTTTAAAGAATGATCTTAAAGAGGGATCTGCTTCCATTAAAGCATAGACCATATTTTGGTTGTCTCCATCAGGAGATTCAAGGCGAAGACTCTTCTCAACACCTTTATTAAAACTCATGGACCATTTTGATGTATTTGAGCCTAGCCAGTCATAAAGATCAATAAGGTTATCGACTCTCCACGAAGGGTCTTTTTTTATAAAATTATTAGATTTGGTAAGAGATTCTGGGAATGGGTTATCAGAACAAGTAGGAGCAGCAAGATACAGGCTCGCATATTTAAAATTTTCATATTCAGGGTTGGATTTCATTTGGGCTACAATGCGCTGAAAATTAAGCTTTGTCAGACTTTCAGTAAATTTATAGTTGCTTAATCCAATTGCTTCTTTTGACCCTTTTGGGCTCATGCCAATTTTAAAATTTGCTTTTAAATCATGAAGGTTCTTATAGATTGGATGCTTGGAATGTGTTTTGATGAATTTTTCGAGATTTTTTCTTTCTCCTGGAACGAGTTCATTACCATTATTAAAATCTGCCTCACCGCCATAAACACCTGGCCACGTGGAATAGGGTTCCCAGTTTGGTCGTGGGTCTGCTCCGTGGCAACTAAGACATTTTGAAGGATTAGTTTCAGAGATTTGGTATGTACCTTGACCAAAAGTAATTTCCTTCATTTTAAAAGCTTTTTCTTTTTTATCCCAGAACATTAATTCTATGTTTTGATCATGCTTATTGTTTCTTCCACCTGGATCAGTAAAAGTAATCATGACCTCAGAGAGCGGGCTTCGCATAATGACACGTGGTTTTTGATAATCGGCAGATTGCAAGCTTTTTGATTCATAAACAAGGGCATAGTTTTTTTTCATCGCCTCTGGTAAAGACGAGACAAATTCTTCTAGATTACTTATCTTTTTCCCTTGAATATGTTGAATAAATTCGTCATAGGAATATGGTTCTTCTTCAAGCAGCATGGTACTAATGTCATCGTAAAGTGGTTTCTTTTTTTGAGCAAAAGCTTCATTCACCAAAATTAGAGACAGTATAATTAGTAACTTGGACATATTAATTTTATCGGTCAAGAATGTCTTTTACTTAAATTGAATTATTCAAGTTTCCCTAGGTATTATCCGATTAATATTCCGACAAATTATTATGTGGCTCAAATATTCATTTTTATTTTCATTACTCATCGGTTGCTCATCTCAACCCTTAAAAAATAGTTACCGCTTTATGGCGGGTCTATCGGAGCCCGAGCAGGTGAAATGGTCCTTTGAGGTTGCTTATCCCGTGATTTTTGCCAACGGAGCTGATCGACAGGTAATCAAAGTGTTTATCAAGGATCAGCAGGATCAAGAGTTTTTGGTGAAGCCTCAAGACCTTAAAGTTTACACTGATGTAGAGATAAAAGATTTGAAAGTTTTGAAAGATAAAAATGATCTCATCATTACATTCAGGCCTCTGCTCAAAAGCCCGGATTTTAATCTACGAGTGAAATGGAAAGAAGAGTTAGGCCCGCCGGTTCTGATCAAAACCACACTTCTTCCTTTGAAAGATAAGCTCAAGCCTATCAAGTCAAATTTCTCTTCCGGCAGTCACATTGACAATATAGACTTCACTTTTAAAGAGAATTTTCACCCCGGGCTTTTTGAGGGTTTTGAGATCTATAACAACGGAAAAAATCGGATTGTTTCTAAGGTGGACAGTCAGCGCTGGTATGATTTTGAATACCCTGAACAGGCACGGCAAAACATTTCATTTTTAGTCAATGATTCTCCTAATGGAACTGTCTCTCATACCATGCATTCTCATTTTATGCTTTTTCCGCGACTCATTTTGCCTCTGGTTGAATTTAAAAAAGACCGATATGAAGTCACTTTGACGACTGGTGAGCAGGTGATTTTTAATCAGGACGGTGAGATCACTCAGGGTGTTTTTAATGAAGGGCCAGTGGACATTGGTCCTGATCGGCATACTCGAAAATATGCTGATCTCAAATATCAAGGTCAGGGCATCATTTTGAGAGCGAATGCCCGAGGGCTATGCCCTCAAACGGGGCAATTTGAAAATAATTCGATCGATATGGATTACGGGGCCAGATTTTCAAAAGATGTTCTAATCATTAATGGCAAAACGGGTCAGCGTTGTCGCCGTCCCAAAGCAGATTTCTGGCCTCAAAGGGATTTAAATCCCATCGAGTTTAAATTTCCCACCGATGAAGAATTTAATCGTTATTTGAGAGAGAATTGTAAATTTGAAATTCCTGAGCTCCCCGTGCCCCAAAAGAATAAGAAGCTTCAAGCGCCTGATGAAGTCGATGAAATATGGAGCAAATGTGAAGATACTTTTGAAATTAACAAGTGCCTTGCTTCAGAATTAGAGCGATTTCAGGGGAGTGATCTATTATCGGTTTTAGAATATGAACTCGCCATAAAATCCTCCGGAGCTTTTCAAACCGAGAAATTAAAGGCCAAGGATCAGATAGCTGAAGCCCTTAACAATCTCTTTTCTGATCTAAGCAAAGATCTGAGTTTTGTAAAAAATATGGATGACCAAAAATTATTTGAATCTGATTGCCTTCTTGAGGCAAGAGCAAAATTCAAAAATCCTTTACGTTTTTCAGATCCATGGGCAGAGCTCGAAGCAGAAGTTAGAACTCTTTGCTCTGACTTAAAAAAAGAAGTCGACCAAATAGTAAATCTAAAAATCAAAAATCTCCAACAACACTTAGAGCAGGATTTATCCTGGCTCCAGATGGATCAAGATTTAAAATCAATTTGCCTTAAAAGGAGTCAAGATTATCTTGATCAAGATCGACATTCCAATCTTAAGCTTGATTCCTTAAAGAATCGCGTGATTGGAGTTTGTGATGATTTTTCAAAATCAGATACTTATAAAAACTGGCTCACTACTCAAAGACCTTTGGTCGTCACTCAATTTGTGAATAAGACTCTTTCCTTGCTTGAACCTCAAGGTATCGAAGTGATCAATTCTTGCTTAAGAGATTTTCCTGGAACCTCTCAAGTTGAAAGGCTTAAATTGAAACCTGATCGAGAGGCTTGTCTTAATAGGAAGTGGCGTGAAATGGAGTACCGACTTGTGGCCATAGTTCTTGGTGACTCAAAGTCTATCTCTCTAAAGATAGAAGTCCAGGAAGTTCTGGAAAAAATAGATCTTGAAAGTAAGCGAACTAAATTAAGATTGATGAAGAAACATTTCTAATCTCTAATGATTGGTGAAAATAAAAGAAATTTGTAGTGGTCTTAGCGGGTCTGAAGTTCTCTTGGCCAGACATGATTAACGACATCAAAATGCGCCTGCTCATGAGTAACTGGATAGGCGTCTCGACTTAAGTGAGTGAAGTTTCCTCTCTTGAAAACCTCATAATTAACTCCTTTGATCTTGAGATTACTAGCAGTTTGAGACACACCTAATTCAGCGCGAAGACCATCGGGATTTTTTGCAACAAAATCTTCAGGAGGCATACCTTTAACAGTGACCACTGTTAAAGGGGCTCCCGTTTTAAGGTACCAACTTTTTAAAGATTTTTTTGTTTTTTCGCTATAGATCCCATCATAAACACTGACTCTGGCAGTAGCAATTCCAGCATCTAGAGAGCCTGCAACATATTTTCCCCCGCCTGAATGACCTGACAAATGGAGAGGAGCATTTCTTAGACTCCCTCCAAGTGTTTTTTGAATGTTTTCCATAAATTGAGTGTAATTAGGACTATCTATAAAGTAAGCCAAGTAGTCAGCGTTGGCCCCTGTGCTTGTTGGGATTACTGTAAGCTGTTTCGATTTGCACAAACTATTTTCTACTCCAAAATTTTTAATCATTTCTGCTGGTGGCCCATCGTAGGGTTTTGAAGTTACTGATCCAAGTAGGTGCCCGTGAAAATGAAGTCCAAGAGAATCAATTTCTTGGGGGACAGTTATGAAAACGGATTTGG
>CANEVK010000255.1 GCA_947442115.1 Bacteriovoracaceae bacterium
AATCTCGTGTTGCTGCTGAAGGCTTAGTGCAAACTGTTGTTAAAGGTAAGCTTGCTTCTGTTGTAGAAGTAAACTGCGAAACAGATTTCGCTGCTAAAAATGATGACTTCATCAGCTTTACAAATGCTTGTGCCAACATAGCTGTTGATGCCAACATTAATACTGTTGAAGCTCTTCTTGCTGCTAAAGCTCCAAACGGTTTAACAGTGAAAGATAATATTTCTGAGCTAACAATCAAAATCGGTGAAAAAATTGACGTTCGTCGTGTTCAAGTTGAAAAACTTGATAACAATGGAATGATCGGATCTTATGTTCACTCGGGAAAAATTGGTGTTCTTTGTAAAGTTGAGACAGATAAAGATATCAACAGCAACGAAACTTTTAAAGATCTTGTAAAAGACCTTTGTATGCAAATTGCTGCTGCTAATCCTCAGTTTCTTAATGGCAATGAAATTGACGAAAATTTCAAAGCGAAAGAAGCTGAAATTTACGCTGCTCAATTAAAAGAGCAAGGAAAGCCAGAAGCGATGATTCCAAATATCGTAAAAGGTAAACTTGCAAAACTTGCTTCTGAAGTTTGTCTTTATGAGCAATCATTTGTTAAAGATCCAGATACAACGATCGGTAAATTAATTGAAACTACTTCAAAAGCAGTTGGGGCAACAATTAAAGTTACAAAATTCACGAAGTTTAACCTTGGTGAAGGTATCCAGAAGAAAGAAGACAACTTCGCTGAGGAAGTTGCCAAGATGACTGGGCAAAATTAATTTTCAATTTGTTTTAAAGAAGAGGGGACTTTTAAAAGTCCCCTCTTACTATTTAAAGGTATTTCATGAAATATAATCGAGTTTTGATTAAGCTTTCCGGTGAGGCCCTTGCTGGTGATCAAGGTAATGGGATCTCTGGAGAAATTTTAAATAAGATAAGTTCTGAAATTGCGGCCCTTCATAAAACAGGCTGTGAAATTGCGATCGTTGTTGGTGGGGGAAATATTCACCGTGGTGTTGCTGGGGCAACTTCGGGAATGGATCGCGCCACTTCTGATTATATGGGAATGATGGCAACCGTGATTAATTCACTTGCTCTCCAAGATGCTCTTGAAAGAAAAAATGTCTATACTCGTGTGCTTTCTGCGATTGCAATGCAGGAAGTGGCTGAGCCTTATATCCGTCGTCGCGCTGTTCGCCATCTCGAAAAGAAAAGAGTGGTGATCTTTGCAGCAGGGACAGGAAATCCTTATTTTACTACAGATACAACAGCAGCTTTGCGTGCCAATGAGATTCATGCTGATCTGATTATGAAGGCGACAAAAGTTGATGGCATCTATGATAAAGATCCAATGAAATTTAAGGACGCGAAAAAGTTCGAGAGACTTTCTTATATTGAAGTCCTGAATAAAGAAATCAAAGTTATGGACTCTACAGCGATTACTCTTTGCATGGATAACAGCATGGATATTGTTGTCTTCAATATGTTTGAAGAGGGCAATATTGCCAGAGTTGTAAACGGCGAAAATATCGGAACATTAGTCACAAAAAAAATCTAGGGAGATCATTTTATGATGAAAGAATTAAAACCAATCCTTGATGATCATATGAATAAAGCGATCAAATCGCTTCAAAACCAAATGTCTAAGGTGAGAACTGGCCGTGCAACAGCAGCTGTTCTTGATGGGATTATGGCCGATTACTACGGAACTGCGACTCCTATCAAAAACATGGGACAAATTTCAACTCCTGAGGCTCGTCTTCTTCAAATACAGCCTTTTGATAAAACTCTCATCCCTGCTATTGAAAAAGCCATTCTAGGCGCAAATATTGGTCTGACTCCAGGTAACGATGGTAACTTCATAAGAATTTCTTTCCCTGCTTTAACTGAAGATAAACGTAAAGCATTTGTTAAAGATGTAAAAAAACTTGGCGAAGATGCGAAAGTAGCGATTAGAAATGTTCGCCGTGATCAGAATGATAAAGTGAAAGCGAGCGAGAAAGATAAGAAAATTTCTGAAGATGAATCTAAAAAGATCCAGGAAGAAATTCAGAAGATTACGGACAACTTCATTAAAGAAGTGGATAAAATAGTTGATTCTAAAGAAAAAGAATTAATGACAGTCTAATATGTCTGAATTTAAGCATGTCGCAATTATTATGGATGGTAATGGGCGCTGGGCACGAGAGCGCCTAAGGCCCCGCATTTGGGGACATGTACGGGGTTCAACCGTTGTTAGTGATATTGTTCAGACGGCGAGTGATTCTGGAATTAAAGCATTAACTCTTTATGCCTTCTCAACTGAAAATTGGAGTCGTCCCAAAGATGAGGTTTCATCTCTTTTTAAGCTACTGAGAAAATTTCTCATTAAAGAGAAAAATAGAATCATTGCTAATAACATAAAGTTTAAAGTCATTGGTGAAATTGAAAACCTTCCGAAAGAAACGATTGCTCTCATCCGCGAAGTAGAAAGTATCACTGATTCTTCAACCGGTCTTAATCTAACCTTTGCTTTTAGCTATGGTGGACGAACAGAAATAGTTCAAGCCTTCAATGCTTTTGCAAAAGAGAATCCTGGCAAGGTGATGACTGAGAAAAGTTTGAGTCAGTATTTTTATCGACCAGAAATTGGGGATGTTGATCTGATGATTCGAACCGGTGGAGAGAAAAGAATTTCTAATTTCCTCCTGTGGCAAATGGCCTATGCTGAACTTTATTTTACCGATACAAAATGGCCAGACTTCTCTCCTGAGGAATTTCAAAAGATATTAAGTGAAGTCTCTCGGAGAGAGAGACGGTTCGGGAATGTTTCCGTACAATCAGACTTAGCAGAAAGTATTGAGGTCGCGGAAACTAATAAAAATAAAAAAATGAAGGAAAACACTTCAGATGTCTAATACAAAGATTAGAATCATTTCTGGAATTGTCTTAATCTTTTTGGTTTTTGGCTGCCTCTATGTAGGGCCGAAAGCATCTCTTGTCTTAATAGGCATGATAGGTATTTTTGTTATTGATGAGCTTATTGTTAATTTCTATCATCAGCGACGGTTTTCAAAAAGATATTTACTCTCACAGATCCTTTATTCTTTGGGATACTATTTCTTTAACTTCTATCAAATAAGTAAATCTTCTTTTAATTTTTGGAATTCAGCGGGAATCTTTTTAAATATTCTTTTGATGACCTATTTGTTCTTGATCATGAAAAAATCGGATTTGCTCCTCAAAGTCTTTAGAGCAACTTCATGGATGACGGGTTTTATTATTCTCATACCACTACTATCACTCAGTTCAATTATCCACTTTAAAGAGTGGCAGCTTTTCATCATCGGACTACTGGTCTTAAATTTTATGGTTGATACGGCCGCTTATTTTACCGGCAAAAAATTTGGACGACATAAGCTATGGGAATCTGTAAGTCCTAAGAAAACCATTGAAGGCGCCATTGGTGGAGTTTTATTTTCAGTCCTTGCAACTTCATTTTTCTGGAAGAAATACATTTCTGATGTTTCACCACTTACGATTGTTTTTTTTACTTTTGTTGCCTGCAGCTCTCAGCTAGGTGATTTAGTTCAATCAAAACTTAAGAGACAATTTGAAATAAAAGATAGTTCTTCTCTTATTCCAGGACACGGTGGTGTTTATGATAGGGTGGACAGTCTACTTTTTGTTGCCCCTTTTTATGCTTTTTATTTGATGGCCAATTTTCAATAAGGATTAATCATGCTTCAAGGTATTCTTATATTTGTTATTTTCCTTGGCCCACTGATTTTTTTTCATGAGTTAGGTCATTATTTCTTTGCTCGGTTATTCGGTGTTAAAGTCGAAGTTTTCTCAATCGGATTTGGTCCAAAAATTCTCAAGCATGTTAGAAATGGCACTGAGTATGCTCTTTCCATCATCCCGCTTGGTGGGTATGTGAAAATGTTTGGTGATGATCCTTTCTCAGAGGTTCAGTTGACCGATGATGAAAAGAAGGTCGCTTTTAACCATAAATCAAAATGGGCAAGATTTTGGATCGTCTTTGGTGGCCCTCTGGCAAACCTTATTCTGGCTTACTTTTTATATGTAGGACTATTAACTGGTGGGGAAAAAGTTCCAGAGACAAAAGTTGGAGTGGTTACTGAAAAATCAGTTCTCTTTGGGAAAGGATTGAGAACAGGGGATATATTAACAGGTATCAATGACGAAAAAATTGTGAGCTTTGATGACTTCAATATTAAGGGATCAAGGATTGATACGGTAAAGGTTTCTCGTCAAGGACAAGATATCTCTCTAAATATAAACATGGGTCTGGAAGATTTCATACAAGAGTTTGTTGGACTCGTCTCAGTAGTGAAAAGACCTGTCGTTTTGAATAAAAATAATGAA
>CANEVK010000256.1 GCA_947442115.1 Bacteriovoracaceae bacterium
AAAAGATTTTATTCATTAAAATGATCTGATATTCACTGACGTTAATACCTGTTTTTGAAAGTCTTTTTACAAATTGTCTTAATTTAAAAAATGTTAGAGTCGTAAGATCAGATTCGAATTCTCCAAAATCTTCAGGAACCTCCGCTAAAGAAATTTCAATCAGATCATTTTTCGCCTCTTGGGGAAAAACCTCATCATCGAGTCCATTCAGTTCTATCACATTTGAAAGAGTCCATTTTTGTCCGGATAAATACTTGGCCTCTTTGGATTTAAGAATGCGGCTACTTTTATGATCAGTATTAAAAAAATAAATTTCAAAATCTTTTAAAGAGCGAGATCTTCGATCAAAAAAGCTGAATGAGGCAAAATAATTTTTAGACTTATACCAAAAGCGCCCCCCTTCAAGTGAGCTTCGAGTGAGGTAGCGTCCCTCAGATTTTTTACTTTTACTAATTTCTTGGCGTTTATAAGAATTGGCCATGGGCTCAAGAAAACCCAAATTTAAAAACTGAACTGTGACCATGACCAAAGCGCATGCTCCGATCAATAAATAAATTTTTAAATAAGAATAGCCTGCAGCCAGAATGGAGATCAGTTCGGCATGGGCCTTCAGCCTATTCAGAGAAAATAACGTTGCAACCAGACAACAAATAGGCATCATTTTGCCCATCAAATCTGGCATCTTGAAAGAGTATTCTAGTAAGACGCGACTGGCCTCTTTACCTTGTAAAAATCCATTAATAAGATCCGTCGTTGTAATCAGTAAAAAGAGCACGACTAGCGCCCCAATAAGGCTTTTAAACCATTCTTTTACAATTAAGGCCGAGAGAATCTTCATTTTTTTATTATAACTCTTAAGATTGTTTTTGAAAATAAAAGCAGTAGAGGCTTAATGAATAGTTTGCTTAAAAACTTAAATCCTTGATGATGATGATAGCGATCAACAAGCTGAGAGGAGTATAAATAGTAAAGTCTCACAGCACTTTGTCCCAAAGAAAAATCCAGAAGATGTTCTTTAAAACTTCTAAAATCTTGAGTGAGCTGGTGCTGATCACCATAGCAGAAAGTCACAATGTAGCATTTTTTAGATTGAACAAAAATTTGCTGATAAGCAGACCTAAAGGTATCTGGATTTTTAAAGACTGATTTTTTTAAATACTTTCTGACCATCTCAGAGTTAACCACCTGGAAAGGTTGATTGGCAGAGAAATGGACAAATTGATCTAGACATTTTTTTGAATCTTCCTGGAATTTTGGAACAGCATCATACATTCTCGCCATTTCAAAGTAGATATGACTTATCATGAGAAGTTCCGTGAGATCTTTTTTGGGATCAAACATTTGAACTTTTAGTTCATAAATATCTTTTACTTCTTTAAGCTCAACTAAAATTAAAAAATAATCGATAAATTTTTTGAGGGCATTCCCGTAATCACCAGCATCAAGACATTCTTTCCCATGTTTAGCGATAGTGATACGATTTTCGTATTTATGCTTGAGGCGAAGGATACGCTCGCGCTCATCGCGATTGGATTTTTTTTGTTTTGATAATGAGGCCATGAAATCTTATCGGTAGATGATTATAAGGAATTAGAATTTAATGACGACAGAAAGAGAGGTATCAATTAAGCCTTCATCTTTATAAAGGTAACCTACTCGCCTAAATTGATCTGAAATTTTTTGGGCAAACTCAATCCCTAAACGTGGACCAATCCAACTAGCACCCCAACCGTGTCCTTTCTCTCCTCGAATATGATCATGAAACTGGCCTACCCTGAAGAAAAAATCATCAAAGAGTTGGAGTTGAGCTGAGGCCCTCCAGAGATGCTTTTCTTTAACATCCTGTGTGAATTGAGTCCCTAAGTCGGCCATTAGGGTTAAGCGTGAGGCGACTGCGTACTGAAAACCGGCCAGCAATCGTTCCTCGCCAGATGTCGTGAGAGTGGGATCATTCAAAACAAGTCCAATCGTTGAGTCTTTATCAATAATGTAGCTCATTCCAAGGGCAGTAAAATGCTGAATTCTATGGCGATTATTGAATTCTGCAGGAAGCTTATCGGTCAAGTATTTGTAAGTAATCCCAAAAGCCGCATTTGACCCTATAGGGGCAGCGGTATGTGCAGCAATTTGATTACGCTCATAATTATTTTCACGCTGTGAAAGATAAGCAAAACCACCTTTAAGTGGACCATCATTATCTGAAACAAAAAATCCTTGTGAACGATTTTTACTAGAAAAATCATCATTTAGATTTTTACGCTCTTCGCTCTCGTTACGCAGCGATGTAGAATAGGATTGATAAGATAAACTTGAGCCAGAAAAAAAAGCACAAGATGCTGGATTTAAGAGAGCTGCTTCGGTACAAAGTATGCTCGCCACTCCTGCCCCGGCCGACGAGTTGAGGCGTGCTGTTTGAAAATCTCGAATTTGCGCCCAGGAACTGTGGCCCATTAAGAGCAGAAAAGCTAAGATAATAAACTTAATCATATCAAAAAATGTAGAGAAAAAAGCTTTCTAATACAAGAGGAATTATGAAAATTAAAAAAGCTATTATCCCTATCGCTGGCAAAGGCACAAGATTTCTTCCGGCGACTAAAGAAATTGCCAAAGAAATTATTCCTATTATCAATGTTCCGATGATTCATTATGTGGTTCAGGAAGCCGTTGATGCTGGTATTGAGCAGATTATATTCGTGACTTCATCGGGTAAATTTTCAGTTGAAGATTATTTCGATCGAAATCAGGAATTAGAAGCTTTCCTTGAAAGAAATAATAAAACAAAAGAATTAGAACTCATCCGTAAAATTGGATCTATGGTGGACGTCACGGCCGTTCGTCAAAAAGAACAGCTAGGTCTAGGTCATGCCGTATTGATGGCAAAAACGATGATTGGAGATGAGCCTTTTGCTGTGCTTTTGGGGGATGATATTGTGATCAATCATCAACCGGCGATTAAACAACTGATGGATGTCTCCCTAAAAAATAATGGAGCGGCCGTGATTGGTGTCATGGAGGTGCCACAAGAGGACACATCCAAGTACGGAATAGTTAAAGGTGAAAGGCTTGATCAAAAAACTCTCAAGATGAATGGCATGGTAGAAAAACCAAAGCCTCAGGATGCGCCAACGAATCTCGCTACTCCTGGGCGCTATATTTTAACACCAGAAATATTTAGAATTTTGGAAAAGATTCCTCGTGGGGCAGGTAATGAGTATCAACTAACTGATGCTATTAATGTTCTTTGTCAGCAAAAAGATGTTTTTGCTTATCAGTTCGAGGGAGAGAGGTTTGATACAGGTAATATTCATGGTTACCTAGATGCTACTGTAGATTTCGCTCTTAAAGATCCAGAAACCCGGGATAAATTTATTTTATCACTTCAACAAAGAATTAAAAAATACGGAATCTCTCTATGAAATATTTTTTATCGTTATTAGTTTTTTTAGTCTGCTCTTACTCCCACGCCTATGTGCCCACGGTTGAATCTCTTTTACGACATGGCTCTAACCCAGATGTGACGGCCAATGGTGTTGCGCTGACTTTAGTGGTAAAAAAAATGGGGGCTGATCAAACCGATTCCAAAGAGACAAATCTTTTATCAGATTCTAAAAGCGAAGATTTTTTTAAGCTCTATTTTACTAAAGTCGCCTCAGATTTGATGAAGGTCGCCCAGGCAAGATTTGATAATAATACCTTTGGAGATACAACTCTTATTGATCGCCAGTATTATTCAAATTTCTCATCACACTCGATGAAGTCTAGTGGTGAAGAAGTTGAAAAGGGTCTATTTTTTGGAATGTTAAGATCGATGATATTTAATGATGGAGTCTTTCTTATTAATTATCTTAAAACTCTTAATGTGCCTGTGAAGCTCAATAATGAAATTATTAATCGTCAAAAAGTGGAATACCTCGCAAGTTACAAACAATATTTGATAGCGGTTAATAAAGATCGTATTAACAAAAGAAATATGCCCAATCCACTTAAGCCTACTGATCCCGCGCTAAGAGATAAAATTGAAGCGGTGATGAATGAGCCTATGTATGTGGATCAAAAGATGGTTTCCCTCATCAGCGAAGAGGGAAAAATGGGCTGGCTTGTAAGTGCTTCTGGGTTTGAAGCCGTTGTTTCACAACAAGAAAGAGATATCACGCGGATTAAATTTAAATCTACCTTGGGTGAGTTTGAAATTAATTGCAGAGATTACTGGTTGGCCAATGGAACCCATAGAATGCCAAAGACAATCATCGTGAAGGATTTTAAGGGAGAAGTCTTTCACGTGGATGTGATCAATATGAAGCATTACCTGGAAAAAGAGAGTGATCTGATCAATAGGCTTAAAAGATGGGATTCTC
>CANEVK010000257.1 GCA_947442115.1 Bacteriovoracaceae bacterium
TAACGAAACCAATGATCTTTTCATTCCACCAGGTCCACGCCTCGGAAATGTGGTGATTGATGCCAATGAAATCTCAAAAGCATTTAGTGATAAACTTCTCTATGAGAATCTTACATTTAAGCTTCCTCCTGGGGGTATCGTAGGGATTATCGGTCCAAACGGTGCAGGTAAAACGACACTTTTCAAAATGATCACCAAGCAACTTGAGCCAGATGCAGGGAGTTTTAAAGTGGGTGAGACGGTTAAGCTTGCTTACATTGATCAGTCTCGTGAGATGGATGGCGAAGCGACCATTATGCAAGAAATCTCTGGAGGTCTTGATTTACTTAAATTAGGAAATAAAGAAATTAATTCTCGCGCCTATATTTCGCGTTTTAACTTTTCTGGAGAAGATCAGTCCAAGCGTATTAGAGAACTTTCTGGTGGTGAAAAAAATCGTGTTCACTTGGCCAAAATGCTTAAAGAAGAAGGCAACGTTCTTCTTCTAGATGAGCCGACCAACGATCTTGACGTGAATACACTTCAAGCTCTGGAAAGAGCTCTCTTAGATTTTGCTGGTTGTGCCGTGGTTATTTCCCATGATCGCTATTTTCTAGATAGAATTTGTACCCATATGCTGGCGTTTGAAGGGGATTCCAAGGTGACTTGGTTTGAAGGTAACTTCCAGGATTATCACGAAGATCTTCGCCGACGCCTAGGTGACAAGGCCGATGTTCCACAGCGACTCACTTATAAAAAACTTAAGAGAGATTAGTTTCTTGGTGGCCTTCTAAATATTCATAGAAGGCCACACCTTTTTCAGAACCGTAAATTCGAATGACTTCTTTTATTCTTTTATTTTCCATAAAAACAATTATCTCAATATTTTGACAAATCAGATCTATCACTCTTTCTAAACTTAATTGGGCTTCAGGGGCATAGAGAGTAAAAAGAAGTGCCATTCGATTGATCGCTTCATGGGCACTTCCTGCATGAATCGTTCCCATTAGACCCTTGTGACCTGTATTCATCGCCATTAAGAAGGGAATAACCTCATGGGATCTCATTTCGCCCAATATGAGTCGATCCGGACTTAATCGTAGGGAGTAGTGGAGATAATCTTTAAGAGATCTTTCACTTAAGTCGGAGGCAAGGAAGCGTGTTTGATGAGGATGTGAAGTGATGATTTCATAAGTATCCTCAAGAATAATGAGATGCTCTTGGGATGGGACATGATGAATAAGACTTGTGAGAAGAGATGTTTTTCCCGAGCCCGTGGAACCAGCAATCAATATATTTTTTTTCTCTCTAATCATAGTTGAGAGATCTGTTTTTCCGTGAAATTCACTCAAAGGACGATCTTGAGATGAAAGATGCCTAAGAACGAGCTTTGATACTCCAAAGGGCGAAGTCGAAAAATGCACCAGACTCAGACGAAAATCTTTTCCTTTGAGTCGCCCATAAAAACTGCAAAAGGGATTTTTTACATTCCAATTTTGTTTAAAGGTAATGGAGACAATTTCTAGCCAGAGTTGCCACTCATCCTCCGTGATGGCCAGATGAATATCAATCTTTTCTCCATTGCAGGCAAGTTTCTGTGAAGATGTTGGCCCATGGAAGAAGAATTCCGTGGCTTCAGATGCGATGACGTCATCGAGGAAGGTCCAGTGAATTAAGCGTTCATAGAATTTTTTGATGACTTCTTGATGAATATCTTGATCTAAGCTCAGAGCAAATTCATCCCAATTTGGAATCTTACCTTTATTTAAAAAAGAAATGAGATTTGATCTGGCCTCTGCTAAAACCTCTTCTTGACTGACACTTCTTACTTCATCTTGAAACAAACTTAACATTAATTCTCCTCTTCAAGTACCACATACCCATAGATCTGCTTATAAGTTTTAGAATCCGATTTAGATTGAAAAATTTCCTTCAAAATAGGAATTCTTGAAAGAAGAGGAATGCCTTTTCGATCTCTAGCAGATGTTTGAAATCCTATTTGGAAAATTTTTATCGGGACTCCTAGTTTAAGAAGAGCGGAGGAGATTTCTTTTGTTCCACTAATTGATTCTCCCGCCGGACGTGAAAATTCAGTCTCATAATTAAGCAAAAATTTGCCATAAGATTCTGTTATTTTCGTTTTAATTTTGAGACCGGCAAATCTCCAGTCAATTGGGGCGATAACAGTTGCACTTTGAGTCGATATATTTTGATAGGGGATTTGGGATCCTATTTCGATGTGTTGAGTTTTATTTAGGTTGGCGACGATTTCTGGCTCTGCTAGTGAAGAGAGATCTGTTTGAGTATTTTGAAGATAAATAAGGTTATTTTTTATCATGTTCCTGAGTCCATTTTCAAAGATGTCACTCACAGTTGTTTGTAACTTATCAAGACCAAGATGAATTTCTTGACCATCGAGTCTCTCAAGCTGAATCAGCTTTAATTTGAGTCGATAATTTTGATGATTAAGTTGGGAGTCCTGCTTAATAAAAGAAACTTTATAGTATTGAGTGAGTTGTTTAAGTAACTCCGGATTTTTTGCCCCCTCATAAAAACATAAAACCTCCAACCAATCGACTTGGCAGTTCACTGATGAAAAACCATTGGAGAAAAGTTTTCTATAAATTTGACCAACCATATGGTTTTTTAAGTGTTGAGATAATGAGACTTTAAAGAAAACATGCTCCTGATATTGATTTTTAATTTTGTTTAAGTAGAGATAATCTGAAAAATCTTTCAATTCCCCCGAAGCCGTCATAATCGGACCTTTAATATCAATTTGAAGATTTAAATTTTTTAAGGCATCAGCGAGTTGAAAGGTTTTAAGAAATTTTTGTTTTGAAAGGACGTAGATACTTAAAGTTTTCTTTCCCTCTCGGCTCCAGGTCACTAGATCTGTAAAACCAACTTTTTTCCCCTTGATGAGAAATTTGCCGTTTTTGGCGCTATAGCGATAGGAAATGACACCGGCATTACCTACTGAATAGTTTTTTAGTCCCTGAAAATGAAGCTCTCTTTGCTCTCCTTGGGCCAAAATGAGGTCTGATGGGTTTATTTGCGCTATTGCTGCGGTGCTTGAAAATAAGAAGACTTTGACAAGGGATGGCCAAACCGTTAAATTGAGGAGCTTCATTTTTGATAAATAAGACTTATTCCTTGAGGAGATATTTATGGCTTCTAGAACAGCAATTACTGAAAATCGTCGTAAAGCTAAGCACAGAGCAATGGGAGCTAAAAGAAAAGCTGCTAATAGAAATAAAGGTACAACACCTAAGTTTGCTATCCATGAAGCTGCAGCTCCAAAAGCAAAAGCTGCTAAAGCAAAGTAACTCATAGGTGCCCCTTTGGTGCCTTAAAGACTTTTAGCGAATCAGATATGAATCTTTGATCAGCGGAGACCACTTGTAGGTCTCCGTTTTCGTTTATACATAGATCTAGTTTCCCTTCACCCGTTATCTGCTGACAGTTACTAATCTGCTTCATCGAAATGATTTCTTCTGGAATACTGTACTGTTCAGTAAAGATTTTTTTGACCTCGTAGGCGAGATCATTATTTGTCTCATAGAAAATATGAATGGGGTCGGCCTTAAGCACGAGTGGGGTAAGTATGAGCATAAGACTAATAACGTATTTCATAGTTAACTCCTGAATTTTTTTTTGCGAGTGTAAAGTTTTTCAAATCTGGAATGATTTCCCAGCCTTCAAATTTGATCAGATGATTCCCATCTTCATCTTTTACTAGAACCGTGGTTCTCCCCTCTGGATCTAATGAGCTTTCTTCTAGCACTCCTGAGATGAATATCTGAGCGCTTCGATTGAGAAGAATGATTTTTTTTCCCTTTTGAAAAGGTGTCAATAGGTCAGCTTTAACTTGAAATTCCACCCACCCTAAGGGGTACTTGAGGTTTTTTTCTTTTGATTCAGGAGATGAAAAAAGAATAAAAAAAAGAATATTGGTGAGAAGGATCGTAATGGTGAGTTTAATCCACCATAATTTGTTTTGAGTATTTTTTTTCAAGCTTATCCCATTTAATTTTAAATTCATTCAAATGTTCCTTAGTTCTATGGTGATAAAGGTTATTAAGGAGAAAAAGTCCCAGAAATAAAAATGAGACCCCACCTAGTGAAAGGATAAGGGGAAGGCTGATGTCCCCAGCTTCTCTTTTATTTTGAAGTTTATTTTGGGATTTGGAGTCTCTAGATTTGAAAGATCTACATTCATGACAATCAAATATGGTTTTTGAAAAAAATAATAATCCCATTTTTTTCTCCTTAGGAGGGCCTCACCTTCAGGGCCCCGTTCAAAAGTGATGAGCTTGGTTTTAAATGGTGTA
>CANEVK010000258.1 GCA_947442115.1 Bacteriovoracaceae bacterium
ATCTTTTATTGAATTTGCATGATCAGTTTAGTCAGGCATTCGCGCCCGCCCGAGTGGGGAAGAATCAGACTTTGCAGCATCAAGAAAGAATAAGGGGAGATTGGATTTACTGGATAGATCCTCTAAATCCACCAGATCGTTTGAAGTTTTTTATTCAGTTCCTATACTCTCTCAAGCATGGCCTGAATGAAGCTTTTTACTTAGGCCTAAGAGATTTTGAGTGTCACCTTGCTAAGTATCCCATTGGTAGTTTTTATAAAAAACATCTCGACCGATTTGAACAGGACTCTTCTCGAGGCTTCACCTTTATTTTTTATCTCCACTCTGAGTGGAATGAGGAAGATGGTGGAGAGTTAGTTCTTTACGATAAAGCGGGAAATATTTTAGAAACGATTTTACCTCGACCGGGGTCATTCATGTGTTTTTTGCCGGGAGAGTTTCCTCATGAAGTTAAAACCGCCTATCGAGAGAGAAGAAGCTTAACGGGATGGATCCATACAAAAGATCTCACTTAAAGGAAACTATGACGTGTTCATTATGCCAAAGAGTTCAATTAGCTCAAGCTGGTCAGTACCCTTATCTTATTTATGAATTTAAACATAGTTATCTGATGCTGGGTGAACATCAGTTTTATCCGGGTTATTGTGTGATGGTTCTAAAAGATCACCACAAAGAAATGACTGATATTCCCCAACCGATGCAAGTTGAGTTTTTTCAAGAATTGATGCTCGCCTCAAAGGCGATAGAGCAAGTGATGGGCCCAAAAAAAATGAATATGTGCAGTTTAGGTAATGTTGTTCCTCATGTGCATTGGCATTTTTTCCCTCGTTTTGAAAATGATCCACAATTCTTTGATCCTCCTTGGTTAAGAATCAAAGAATTTGAAGGGGCCAAAATCACTCCTGAGGAAGGGTTACAAACTATTGAAAAAATAAGAAACGCGTTAAAGTGAATTTGTCAGGATTGTGTGAAGATATTAAGTTTTTATAAATCTCTCGTTGCCAAATGTAGTCGGAAATTCTTCAATAGAGGCAATTCTTTTTACATGGATGTGTACATGAAGACTTTCTTGCTTTCTCTTCTCCTTATTGGGTCTCAAGCATGGGCCGGTTGGAGTGTCTCTTCTTATAATATTAGAAATTTTGATCATGACAGAATTGCGGGGCCAACTAATATTCAGGAACTCAGCAAAACCATCAAAGAATTTAAAAGCGACGTCATGACTTTTATTGAAGTGGTTAATGCAGAAGCTTTTGAAAAAGTCATTAAAGAGAACTTACCAGACTATCAAATCGCCCAGTCAAAATGTGGAGGAGGCGGTAAACAAAAATTGGCCATCGTCTATAATACAAAATTATTTAACTTCGTGGGTCAGATTGAAGACTTGAGTTTCACTGGAAACACTCAGGCCTGTGGTAGTTTAAGACCAGTTCTCATCGTAACTTTGCAGAATAAATTATCTAAAGAAAAATTGATGTTTGCTGCCATTCACCTCAAGGCCGGTGGTGCTCTTCAGGCGATGCAGCAGCGCTGGACTCAGTATGAATTGCTAACAAAACTCTCTAAGCAATTTAAGTCTGAAAAATTAGTCATGATGGGGGACTTCAATACCACTGGCTACAATATTAAAGATGAAGATTTCACTCAATTTGAGAAATTTCTAACAAGTTCTTCATTGAAAACGACTTCTGAAAACTTGGGTTGTACTTCTTATTGGGAAGGAACTTTAGGAAATGGACGTCACCAATCCTCAATTCTTGATCATATTGTTTTAAATGATGAGCTGCATGCAAATATTAAAGATATTAAACTTGGTTCGCATTGTGCAAAACTTGACTGTAAAGATGCTACTCCTGAGGAGTTGGGCCTTAGTTATCAATCAGTCTCAGATCATTGTCCGCTTCAAGTGACTTTCAAGTAACTTCGTTCCCCATTTTTTCTGAAACTTGTTAAACTAGGGAGATAAAACTCCCTAGGATGAATAAGTATGAATTACCTTTCAAATCGTGTCGAAAAATTAGCTGAATCTGAAACTCTTGCCATGTCCCGTTTGGGAAATGAACTCAAAGAAAAAGGCATTGATGTCATTAACATGAGTCTTGGTGAGCCAGATTTTGCTACACCAGATTTTGTGAAAGAAGCCGCAAAGCACGCGATTGATAAAAATTTTTCTTATTATACTCCGGTTCCCGGCTATAAAGATTTGCAAGAAGCCATTTCTCAAAAATTAAAACGAGACAACCATCTTAATTATAAACCGTCTCAAATTGTAGCTTCAACTGGTGCTAAGCAATCCATTATTAACTTAGTGATGGCCGTCGTTAATCCAGGTGATGAAGTTATTTTACCGGCCCCTTACTGGGTAAGTTACTCTGAAATGATTACTTTAAATGAGGGAAAGGTTGTTTCACTTGAAACCACTTATCAGACTGATTTTAAAATTTCTCCTGAGCAACTTGAGAAGGCCATTACTCCTAAAACAAAACTTTTCCTTTTTTCTAATCCCTGCAATCCAACCGGAACGATGTATTCAGAAAAAGAATTACGGGCCCTTGGAGAAGTTTTTAAAAGACACCCTCATGTGCTTATTTGTTCAGATGAAATTTATGAACACATCACCTTCGACGGAAAAATGTTTTCTATTGGAACTATTCCAGAACTAAGTGACCGTACCATCACTGTGAATGGTCTTTCGAAAGGTTTTGCCATGACGGGCTGGAGGTTAGGATACCTTGGAGCTCCTCAAGCGATTGCTTCGGCCTGTGTAAAAATTCAGGGTCAATTTACTTCAGGAACTTGTTCAATCACTCAGCGTGCTGCTATTGCGGCCCTTAAGGCCGATCCTTCTGTGGTTAAACCAATGCAGGAAGCTTTCTTTAAACGCCGCAATCTTTTGATCTCTTTGATGAAAGAGGTTCCTGGAATCAAGGTCAATAATCCAGGTGGAGCTTTTTATCTATTTCCAGAAGTCTCATCATATTTTGGTAAGAAACATGGTGATGTCATCATTAAAGATGCTAAAGATCTTTGTATGTACCTTCTAAACGTGGGACATGTCGCTCTTACACCTGGTGGTGCTTTTGGATCACCCAACTATATTCGCCTATCCTATGCCACATCAGAAGATCAAATAAAAGAGGCAGTCCAAAGGATTAAAAAAGCGCTCTTTGATTTAAAATAAAGTTTAAATTAAGGTTCAGGCGACTCGCTGGTTCAAGACCTTTAGTCCACCAGTGCTTATGCTGGCCTCCCTTTAAGGAGGTCAGTGATGTTTAGAAATTTATTTCTCTTTTTATCAATATCTTTTTCCCTTTCAACTTATGCTTCTAATGGGTGGCAAAAAATAGCCTATTCTCTCAAGGGGTGTGGGGAAAAGTTCGAAATTTACGCGAAAAAAGGGGAGAAGTATCTCAAGTTAAAATCTGAGGAAAAAGTCATGATGCTTAATTCGATTGATCAGCAAGGCTTTAGCGAAGAATCACCTTACCAGCAACGTTATTTATCTAGTAACGAAGAATATGAATTTGTACAACCATCGATAATAGATGGAAATCTCGCTCGGCTTATTGTTAAAAAAAATAAAATCGAAAATTGTAAAATGATTTCAATTTCTAACTAAATATTGAGACCGATTTTTTTATAAAAAAATCTTAGTACCCAAAGAGGGCCAATCAAAAGAAAGGCAAGATCTTTTAAAAAAGACGGCTTCTTTCCTTCAAGTTTGTGGCCATAGAATTGAAATATCCATGAGATGATAAAGATGAGGATTGAGACCTGAAGCAGGATGTCGCCTTCGTATAACTTTTGGCAAATTAAAATCATCAGAGTGGTTAGGATGAGCATCCCAGCGCTCATGATGAGATTCAGGCTTGTATAAAAAAGCATACACCCCAGAACAAAGAGTGTTGCCCAGTTTAAAAAAGGTATTTGGTTAAAAGATGAGGGAGTCGGAATCATCCAAATCAGACCAATAACTGAAAACATAATGAGGGGAACACAAATCTTATGGATGATTTGATTGGTTGGGTGTTGGTGACTTTGAGCATATTCATCCATCCAGTTTTGAAAACTTCTCATATGACCTCACTTTTTTAAATTATAACCTAAATCTCGGTCTCGACAATTTCTCGAATCTCTTTCTCATGGAAAATGGCCTGATCTCGACAATGAGCAAAAGAGACTGGAACTTTTAAATGGTGGAAGGCATCAACGCAGCCCTTTAAGTAAGAGCTCCTTATTTGATCATATGTATTTTCCAGATGGACCAACCTCTCCTCAGATTTTGATTGTTTAAGCTGTACCTGACTACA